>NZ_JASJXG010000004.1:0-244995 GCF_035018765.1 Variovorax sp. RTB1 | reverse complement strand
CCCCGAGCCCATTCGGCGGGCGGCAACTTTGCGCCGAGAGCACCGAACCGCGCAAGCGCGGGCGATGCCCAAAGGCCGGGAGTTTGTGCGGGCGTGACCATCTGCGGTCTCCTCAATGCATGGAATAACGAAAACGCCCTTGAAGGCGCCTGCGGGGGCGACCGTCCCACTACCGAATCCCCGCAGAATGCCAGTCCAATAAACGCACAAACGTTGCCCGCCGGCCTGCCTGCGCTGACCATGGAACACGCTCGACGGTTCGAACGCAACAGCCGCGACGCCTCGCGAGTCGGCTTTTTCACGAAGCTGGTGCGCTTTGCGTTCGCGCCTGTCGAGTTCATGAGCAACGTTATCGACGGGCAAACTCGGCGCATACGTGGCCAAGTCGTATGGTTCAACGGTCTGCGCGCATCCATTGAGGACGGCGCAAAGCTACTTAAAAGCGAAGGCGTCACCGTCGCCGTAAAGCTCGACAAGATGGCCGACCTGCAGACCAGCATCTCGACCACGCACATGACACTCGCAGAGATTCAACTGAGCGTCGCAAAACCTAGCCCGCAGTCGCGAATCAATCTGAGCCTGCACGGCCTTGTCGCCGCGCTGCTCGAGGTTTTCAACGCCGTGGAGGGTGCGCGCTGGGCCGTGATGGAACGCGAGGCCGATCACGATATCGCCGCCGGCCGCGTCAGCCTTTCATTTGCTGACGCCGACGACGCTATTGCTTTCCTGCGCATGAGCGCGTACTTGGGATGGCCGAGCATCTAGTCCGTCAACGTCACCAGCCGATTCATTCGGGATCAAAAAGGCCTCGACGTCGTGCAGCGTGCCTCCCTTGCCGATTGTTTCCAGGACCTGCTGGCCGACCCACTCTCGGCTGCGCGCCGCTTGTACCTGCTGAACCCAAAGCGCGCCGATGTCTATTCCGTCGACCTGTTCACCAAGACCACGACGCACAAAGTGACCCTGACCATCCCGGACGGCGCCGCCACGTTCCGGCGCGTCGACGGGCACCCATGACTAACACCACGATCAAAACCAAAGGCGTTCGCGCCATCGTTACTGGCACCGGGTTCGAAGGGCGTGCCGATCGCATCCGTCGACACTGCCGAGAGGGCATGCCGCTGCAACTGCGTAGGGAGCCGAACAACGTGCACGACAAAGACGCCATTACGGTCTACATGCAATGCAGCCGGCTTTTCGGCTTGCTGAAGTCGTGGGAGTCAATGGGCTACATCAAAGCCGCGCGCGCCGATGGTCTCGCGCCGAAGCTCGACAGCGGGAGCTACACCGTGACATCGGCGACCGTCGTCAGCCTCTACACCCCTGTCGGCAGGGATCACCCGCGCGTGTCTGTGCAAATCGAGTTCGCGGTGCGGACTTAGATGCTGACGAGGGCAAGACGTCAGTCTGTCACCAGACTGTCACCGCGCATGAAAAAGAGAAAGGGTCTGCTACAGAATATGTAGCAGACCCCTCAATGCCGGCGCAGGTTATGAATGGTAGGCCGTGATGGGCTTGAACCATCGACCAACGGATTATGAGTCCGCTGCTCTAACCAACTGAGCTAACGGCCCACGCGCCGCCGATTCTAGTGGGGCGCCTACTTCCGATGGCTCAGCGCGTTGGTCACCAGCCTCGAAGTGATATCGACGATCTGAATCATTCGCTCGTAGGGCATGCGAGTGGGGCCAATGACACCCAGCGTGCCGACGACCTTGCCGTCGACTTCGTAGTTCGCACTGACGATCGACAAATCGTCGAACGGCACGACCTGACTTTCCCCACCGATGAAGATCCGAACGCCGTCGGCCTTGCTCGACACGTCCAGCAAACGCATCAATTGCGCCTTTTGCTCGAACAGTTCGAAGGCCCGGCGCAGCTGGCCCATGTCGCTCGAAAAATCAGAGACGGCGAGCAGATTGCGTTCGCCCGAGATCACGACTTCGTCTTGCGCTTCCGTCATCACCTCGGAGCTCGCCTGAACGGCCGCCTGCATCAGCAACACGATTTCGCCACGGAGTTTTTCGACTTCGGATTGCAGTCGATCGCGCACCTGTTCGATCGTCAACCCGGCGTAGTTGGCGTTGATGTAGTTCGACGCCTCCACCAACTGCGACTGCGTGTAATCCGCCTCCGGGAAGATCACCCGGTTCTGCACATCGCCGTCGGGCGACACGATGATGACCAGCAGTCGGCGGTCCGACAGTCGCAAAAATTCGATCTGCTTGAACACCGAAGCGCGCCGCGGTGCCATGACGACGCCAACGAACTGCGACAGGTTCGACAACAGGTTGGCCGCGTTCGCGATTACCTTCTGCGGCTGGTCTGGCGCCAACGTGGCAGCGCTGAACTGGTCGCGTTGCGCGGTCAGCATCGTGTCGACGAAAAGGCGATAGCCGCGCGCGGTCGGGATGCGCCCGGCAGACGTGTGCGGGCTCGCAATCAGGCCCAGATTCTCGAGGTCGGACATCACGTTGCGGATAGTCGCCGCAGACAGTTCGAGCCCCGAAGCGCGAGACAGCGTGCGCGATCCCACCGGCTGTCCTTCAGCGATGTAACGCTCAACAAGAGTCTTGAGCAGCAACTTGGCGCGATCGTCCAGCATCGATGAATTTTAGTGTTGTAATTTGTGAATGACCTCCCGCTTTCGACGCGTTGCGCTGATTGGCAAGTACCAAGCCTCGGGCGCGCGCGCTCAGGCCGGGGCGCAAGACGGCGTGATGGAAGACATCGGCGCATTCCTCGAATCGCACGGTTGCGAGGTCGTTGTCGAGCAGTCGACCGATGAGCATCCGGAGATCAGCCGCTATGCGGCCTTGAGCGTCGGAGAAATCGGCCGAACCTGCGATCTTGGCTTGGTGGTGGGGGGTGACGGAACGATGCTGGGCATCGGCCGCCAGCTCGCTTGCTACGGCGTGCCATTGGTCGGCATTAACCGCGGACGACTCGGATTCATCACCGACATCCGGCTGGAAGACTACAAGGCGACGCTGGTGCCAATGTTGGCCGGCGACTATGAAGAAGACCATCGCAGCCTGATGCACGCGCGCGTGCTGCGCGAGGGCAACGTCGTGTTCGACGCGCTTGCAATGAACGACGTGGTGGTCAACCGTGGCGCGACATCCGGCATGGTCGAACTGCGTGTCACGGTCGGTCGACACATCGTCGCCGTGCAGCGCGCGGACGGGTTGATCATTGCCTCGCCGACCGGCTCGACCGCCTATGCCTTGTCCGCCGGCGGCCCTTTGATGCACCCGGCCATTCCAGGCTGGGTCATGGTCCCGATCGCGCCGCACACATTGTCGAACCGCCCGATCCTGCTGCCGGACGCCGACGAGATATCGATCGAACTGGTGTCGGGTCGCGACGCCAGCGCGAACTTCGACATGCAGTCGCTCGCCACGCTAATGCTCGGTGACACAGTTGTGGTTCGCCGGTCGGATCATCGCGTGCGCTTTCTGCATCCGAAGGGGTGGAGTTACTTTGACACGCTGCGCAAGAAATTGCACTGGAACGAAGGAGGTTCCTGAGGTGGCTCTGCGACGTATTGCGCTGCGCGATTTTGTGATCGTGCATGCGCTCGAACTGGATTTTTCGACCGGCTTCACGGTATTGACGGGTGAGACGGGCGCTGGCAAGTCGATCCTGATCGACGCGCTTCAACTGGCATTGGGGAGCCGGGCCGACGCCGGCTCGGTGCGCGAAGGCTCCGAGCGGCTCGACGTGAGCGTGGAGTTCGACGCTGCACCGGCGTTGGCGTCGTGGCTCGACGAAGGTGGCTTCGAGGCCAACGAGGCTTTACTGCTGCGCCGAACGGTCGACCTTCAAGGACGCAGCCGTGGCTGGATCAACGGCGCCCCGGCCACCGCCGCGCAATTGCGCACCGTGGGCGACCTGCTGCTCGATATTCATGGCCAGCACGCTTGGCAGAGCCTGACCCGGCCCGACGCGGTTAGGCGTCTGCTCGATGCGTATGCCGACGTGAACACGAGCGCGCTGGAGGCGAGCTGGCACGGCTGGCGCCAGGCGCTGACCGCGCTGGATGTCGCGCGCTCAGCACAAGATTCCTTGCAGCGAGAACGCGAGCGCCTGCAGTGGCAACTCGGCGAAGTCAGCAAGCTCGCGCCCGTCGAAGGCGAATGGCAAGAGCTGTCGGCCAATCACAGCCGCATCTCCAATGCACAGGCGCTGATCGAGGCTGCCGAAGGTGCCATCGCGGCGCTGGAGGACGACGACGCCGGCGCGCTGTCCGCCCTCGCCCGTGCCGTCGCCCTGCTGCAGGACACCGAGCATATGGAGGCGGAGTTCAAGGCCATCGGCGAAGTGCTGGCGTCCAGCGTTGCGCAAGCTGCGGACGCTGCGCATTCGCTGCACGGCTACCTTCGGCATACCGACACCGATCCGCAGCGCCTGGCCGAACTCGATTCGCGCATGGGTCTCTGGATGTCGCTGGCACGGCGGTACAAGCGGCCGCCGGCAGAGCTGCCCGCGCTGCTCACGGGCTGGCAATTGGAATTGAAGGCGCTGGATGCGCAAGGCGACCTCGATGCACTCGATCGCGCCGAGCAAGCCGCCAAACAAGGCTACCTGCGCGATGCAAAGGCGCTCAGCAAAGCGCGCAAGCAAGCGGCGCCGCGCCTCTCCGAATCCGTCACCAGAGCGATGCAGGGTCTCGGCATGCAAGGCGGTCGCTTCGAAGTCGAACTGCAGCCCCTCGATCAACCCGGCCGTGCCGGCCTCGAAGAAGTGATCTTTCTCGTCGCCGGTCATCCCGGCAGCACGCCCCGGCCGATCGGCAAGGTCGCCTCGGGCGGTGAGCTGTCGCGCATTGCGCTCGCCATCGCTGTGACGACAAGCGAACTCGGCGCCGCACAAACGCTGATCTTCGACGAGGTCGATGCCGGCGTCGGTGGTGCCGTGGCCGAAACGGTGGGACGTTTGATGGCGCAACTCGGCCGCAGTCGGCAGGTTCTGGCGGTCACGCACCTGCCGCAAGTGGCGGCCTGTGCCGACCATCATCTTCTGGTCGCCAAACGGCAGACCCGCAGCGGCAAGGGAGCGGCAGCGCGCACCGAAAGCACTGTCGCGCCACTCGATGCCGATGGCCGCACGCAGGAAGTCGCCCGAATGCTCGGCGGCGAGCGAGTTTCGCAAACCTCTCTTGCCCATGCCCGCGAGATGCTCGAAAAGCAGGCGCCGGCGACTGCGCCATGAGCCTCGACATCGTGCTCATCACCGGTATGTCCGGGTCCGGCAAGTCGGTCGCGTTGCATGCGCTGGAAGACGCCGGCTACTACTGCGTCGACAATCTTCCGCCGGAGTTGCTCACTGCCTTCGTCGCATTGCAAAAGCAGCAGAACGCGAGCCACGTTGCGATTGCCATGGACGTGCGCAGCGGCGTGTCGTTGCCGCTCGTGCCGCAGCAGCTCGACAGCTTGCGACGCGAAGGCGTGGTGCTGCGATCGCTGTTTCTGGATTCGACGACCGATGCACTGGTGCACCGTTATTCCGAGACACGGCGCCGCCATCCGCTCTCACGCCAAGACCCTCTGACCGACCTGCCCGAGCAACAACGCGCACTGGTGCAGTCGATCGAGCTGGAGCGCGAACTGCTGGCCGATCTGCGCGACGGTGCCGACGTCATTGACACCAGCATCATCCGGCCAGCGCAGTTGCAGAGCTACATCAAGGCGTTGATCGCGGCGCCGCAAAGCGCATTGACGCTGGTCTTTCAGTCGTTTGCTTTCAAGCGCGGTGTGCCGCTCGATGCGGACTTCGTATTCGACGTGCGCATGCTTCCCAACCCGCACTACGTGCCTGCCTTGCGCGCGCTCACGGGACGCGATGTGCAGGTGATCGACTGGCTGCGTTCGCATGACGACGTCGCGCGCATGTACGGCGACATCGAGCAGTTCCTGGGCCGCTGGCTGGATGCGCTGGCGCGCGACCATCGCAGCTACGTGACGGTAGCGATCGGTTGCACCGGCGGCCAGCACCGCTCGGTGTTTCTGGTCGAGCAATTGGCACGAGGGTTCGGCGATCGGTGGGCCGCGCTCAAGCGGCATCGCGAACTCGACGCGACCTGAGGCGGGCTTTCGACGGCCCCGGCGCGGGTCAGGTCAACCGCCAGCGACCAGCAATTTGCGCACTGGTGCGGGCAGCCCGAGTTCGGTCCATTCGTGCGCATCGAACCAGCGCCCGTGGTCAGACAAGGCGAGCGCGCCCATGCATTCGACCTTGACCGGATGCAGATGCAGATCCTTGTGCGTCAACACGTGAACGAACGGCACTTCGTCTTGCACCGTATTGCACGACGACGGCAAAGCCTCGAGAAGTGCCGCTCGACTTTCGAAGACCGGCAGCGAATACAGGCCCGCCCAGATGCCGCTCGCCGGTCTCTTCTCGAGCCAGGCGCGTCCCTTCGAATCACGGGCGCGAAGCATCCACAGTGACTCCGAGCTACGTCGAAGTTTGCGCAGCTTGACCGGATAGCGCTCCAGTGCGCCTTCGCGCAACGCAGCGCACGCATCGCTTACCGGGCATAGCAAACAGGTGGGTTTCCGTGGGAGGCAGATCGTCGCGCCCAAGTCCATCAAGCCTTGCGTGTAACGCGTGATCTCCGCCGGCTCATCGGCGGGCGGCAGCAAGGTCGTCGCATCGTTCCAAAGCGCGCGTTCGTTTGCCGCCACCGACAAGTCGTCGCCAAACGCCAGCATGCGCGTCAGCACACGTTTGACGTTGCCGTCAAGGATGGCCACGCGCTCGCCGAAGCAGAAAGCCGCGATTGCTGCGGCGGTCGATCGGCCGATGCCGGGCAGTGTCTGCAACTGCGCAGCCGTGTGTGGAAACGCGCCGCTGAAACGCTCGACCACTTCTTGCGCACATCGGTGCATGTTGCGCGCGCGGCTGTAGTAGCCGAGGCCGCTCCAGAGGCCGAACACCTCGTCCTCGGTCGCCGCAGCGAGCGTTAAGACCGTTGGAAACTTTTCTAAAAAGCGCGTGAAGTAGCCGAGTACCGTGACGACCTGTGTCTGCTGCAGCATGACTTCCGACAGCCAGACTCGATACGGATCGCGCGTGTTCTGCCAAGGCAAATGGCTACGGCCATGGGTCGCCTGCCAGCCCGCAATGCGCGCGGCAAAGGTCGGCGCCAGCCGCTGGGCGGCCGACGCGGTCGGTTCAGACTGCACTCAGCTCGCTGCGGACTGAAAAAGCGGTGGGTGCTTCGTTAATGGTGAGCATGGAGGTAAGTTCGCGCAGACGCTTCTGCAGTTCGCCCAGCCCACTCTCTTGCACAGCCAGTTCGGTGAGCCGCTCTTCCAGGCTGCCGGCTGCATGCTGGATGCGCTCGACCGCTTCGATTCGCTTGCCGAAGTTGCGGCGACGCTCTTTCAGTTGCGCATCGAGTTGGGCGCCAGCTCCCTTGCTCCAGCGCTCGACCTCGGTCATTGCCGCTTCGTTGACCACCCGCAGGCGGCTGGCAAGTGCGCGCACGAGTTTGTCGCAGAAGTCGGGCTGCGCCAGTTTGATCAAGTTGCCGACGCCGAGGTACTGCGTGTGGCTGACTTCGATCTGCGTCAGCTGCCGTTCGAAACCCACCAAGTCAGGCTCGGCCGGCGCCTGCAATGTGAAGCCGTGCTCTGCGTTGAGCTGGCGAAAGGTCGCATGCAACATGGCCTGAATTTCGGCCGTGGTGGCCTGCACTTCACGCAGGTTGTTGCGCAGCGCATCGAAGGTTTCCGCGTAGATCTTGCGGACGTTGAATTTGATGCCGGGCCGTTTCAACGCCGCGGCAAGCCGGCCCATGTCGGCCTTGAGCGCCGTGCTGCCCAGCACCGCGTACACCTCGCGCAGCAGCTTTCCCTGGACCGAGCGCAACGCAAGGATTCGCGTGTTGCTGCCTTCGAACTCGGTTTGCTCCTGTTCGATGCGCGTGCGCATGTGGCGGATCACGGACACGTTCTTGCCACGCAAGCCTTGCAGTTCGAGTGCCTGCTCGGACAGGTCGCGCTGGCGCACGGTCAGGATCCGCGCCGCTTCGGCCCGAAGCGCCGCAATGCCCGAATCGACAGCGAGTCGCAGCATCGTTTCGCGTTTGCCCAGCAAACCTTCGCCCAACACCGATTCGAGCGCCGGCAAGCGGCTCGCCTGCAACAACGGTGGGTCGCGGCGGATCTTGGCTTGCAGGCCCTTTTGCGCAGATACCGGCAGCACGCGCGCGAGCGGAACGCCCAGCAACTCTGCGGCACCGACGCGCTGGCGTTCGATTTGCGCATCGATCTGTGCGGGCGTGCTCAGCGTGTCCCACATCGTGTCGATCTTGTTCAGCACAACGATGCGCGTCTCGCCGGCGTCGCCTTCGGTGATGAGGTGTTCGCGCCAGATTGCCAGATCGGAGCGTGTCACGCCGGTGTCGGCGCCCAGAATGAAGACGACCGCATGCGCCTGCGGAATCAGGCTGACGGTGAGTTCGGGTTCTGCACCGATCGCATTCAGACCCGGCGTGTCGAGAATGACCAAACCCTGCTCGAGCAAAGGATGAGGCATGTTCAGCAGCGCATGCCGCCAACGCGGGATTTCGACGCGGCCGCCGGAGTCGCGCACCGGGTTGTCGTCCGGCGTATCGTCGCTCCAGAAGCCCAGCGCCTTGGCTTCTTCAATAGGAACCCAACGCACCTCGGCGACCTTGTTCATCACGCCGCCGAGCTGCTCCGCGTCGTCGACATCGATTGGAATGTCGGTCCAACGCTCGGGCTCGTCGCGCCAATGCGCCAAAGAATAGGCTTCGAGCCGCGTTTCAATGGGCAGCAGGCGCAGGCTCGGCAGCTGGCCGGCCGTGTAGCCGAGTTCCGTCGGGCACATCGTCGTGCGCCCGGCGCTGGCCGGCATGATTCGCCGCCCATAGCCGGCAAAGAATATCGCGTTGATGAGCTCTGATTTGCCGCGCGAGAACTCGGCAACGAAAGCCACCATCACTTTGCTGGTCCGCATCTGCGATTCGAGTTCGCGCAGTCGCTCGGCCACGGCCTGGTCGAGCAACTCGTTCTCGTCTAGCCAACCCGCAAGCCATTTCAGGCGGTGCGCGAAATTGCGTCGCCAAGCGCCATGCTGGTCGAATTGCTGGTTGAAGGAGCGGCTCAATTGGAATATGTAAGTGGGCTTACAAAATATAGCATCCACAGCCCGAGCGGCGGGGTCAATACCCAGACTGTTTTAGTACTTTTGACAGTTGTTGCAGAAAAATGTCGAGCGCTGCCCTTGCTTGATTTGTCGGATTTGTGTTCCGCAAACTCGGCACGGCTCGCCTGCGCGCCCATAAACCGTGGCTTCGAGCTGAAAGTAACCGGATTGCCCATCGATATTCGAAAAGTCACGCAGCGTGCTGCCACCGCGCTGCACCGCCCGCGCCAGGATCTCTCGGATGGCGGCGTGCAGGCGCAAGGCCCGCGGGCGACTGATCCGTGTTGCAGACACCGTCGGCCGGATTTCCGCCATGAACAACGCCTCGGACGCGTAGATATTTCCGACCCCCACCACCACGTCGCCGGCGAGCAGCACTTGCTTGATTGCGGCTTTGCGGCGGCGCAGGCCGGCATGGAAAGTTTCGAAATCGAAGGCATCGCCCAGTGGCTCCATGCCGAGCCCTCCCAGCAACTTGACCGCTAGCGGCGCCCCCTCGTCTTCGACATACACGACGGAACCAAAGCGCCGCGGGTCGTTCAGGCGCAACGTGCCCTTGTCGGTCATCAAATCAAAATGATCATGCGGACCGGCTGGCGGTAGCCCTGATGTGAAGCGCAAGCTGCCGGACATGCCGAGATGCAATAGCAAGAGCCCCCGGTCCATGTCGACCAGAAGATATTTGCCTCGCCGGCGCACCGCCGTAACAGTTCGCCCGACCAAGGCCTCAGGCGCTACCGAGAGCGCCCAGCGGAGCGGCTTTCCGACCTGCACGGCCGAAATGCGCGCGCCCGCGATCCGATCGGCAAATCCGAGCCTTGTGACTTCAACTTCGGGTAATTCGGGCATGCAGAGCCAAGCAATCGATAAACACTGACACGAATTCGGGCAGGCTCCTAAGCCCTCGCTCAACGTGACGCAAAAGCCTTGGATTATTATGGTTCGATGACCTTACCGCCCCGCCGACTCCGCCTTGCGGCGGCCGCGCTTCCCATGTTTCTGGCAGTGACCGCCTACGCCCAGCCCGCAACGCCCCCCGCCGCGGCGCCGACCAGTCCGGCGCCGATCATTGAACCTGCCAAATCTCCTGTGACGACGCCTGCGGCAACGGCAGCGCCGCCCGCAGTGGAAGACACCTCGCCCCCCGATCAGTCAGCGCTGACTGCGCAGCTGTTCTATGAAGTGCTGCTCGGCGAACTGACCGCACGCTCAGGCGAGCCAGGCGATGGCTACGCGTTGATGCTCGACGCGGGTCGCAAGACAGGCGACGGCAAGCTCTTTCAACGTGCGGTCGAAATCGCGCTGCAGTCGCGCTCCGGCGATGCAGCGCTCGCTGCGACGCGCGCCTGGAAATTGGCGGTACCGACGTCTCGCGAAGCTCGTCGCTTCGAACTGCAGATCCTGATCGCGTTGAATCGCATTGGCGAAACCGTGGAGCCGCTGCGAATCGAACTGGCCGCGACGCCGCTGCCCGAACACCCGTTTTTGATGGCGATGATCGCGCGCAACTACGCACGCGCAACCGACAAAAAGGTCGCCGCAGAGGTGGTCGAAAAGGCGCTCGCCGACGACCTTAAAAATCCCGCGACGGCTGGTCTGGCCTGGACCACAGTTGGCCGATTGCGCCAGTTAGCTGGCGATAATTCGGGGGCGCTCGACGCAGCGATCAAAGGCCAGGAGGCCGATCCCTCATCTGATGGCCCGCCTGTGCTGGCGCTGGAGTTGATAGACCCAGCACAGCCCTTGGCCGAGCCCATCGTCAAGCGCTATCTGGCAAGCCCGAAAGCCGTGCCCGAAGTTCGCATGGCCTATGCGCGCGTGCTGACGGAGGGCCGCCGCTATACCGAAGCCACTGCCGAACTGGCGAGCCTCACGTCAGCACGCCCCGACATGCCCGACCCATGGCTGCTGCTCGGCTCGCTTCAGTCGCAAGCGCGGCAAGACTCGGCCGCCGAAACCTCGTTAAAGCGCTACATCGAGCTCTCGAACGGCCAGCGCGATGCCGACGAACGCAAGCGCGGTGAAACGCAGGCGTATCTGATGCTGGCGCAGTTGGCGGAGCGCCGCAAGGACTTCACGGGAGCCGAGCGTTGGCTCACGAAGATCGACAGCACCGACGACATGGTGTCGGCGGAAAGCCGCCGCGCCGGGCTGCTGGCGCGTCAAGGCAAGTTGCCGCAAGCGCGCGAGATCATTCGCGCACTGCCCGAGGGCACCCCCGAGGACAAAAAGCAGAAGTTCATGGCAGAGGTGCAGTTGTTGCGTGACGGCAAGCAGTACCAGGCGGCCTATGACATGCTGGCCAAGGCCAGCGCGGACGAGCCGGAAAACAGCGACCTCATCTATGACCAAGCGATGGTTGCCGAGAAGCTGAATCGCCTTGACGACATGGAGCGCCTGCTGCGCCGTCTGATCGTGTTGAAGCCCGAAAACCAGAACGCCTACAACGCCCTGGGCTACTCGTTTGCCGATCGCAAGGTTCGACTCGATGAGGCGCGCACGCTGATCCAGAAGGCAGTGCAACTCGCCCCTGAAGATCCTTTCATTGCCGACAGCCTCGGCTGGGTTGAATTCCGGCTGGGCAACACGGCCGAGGCCACCCGCATTCTTCAAGCGGCCTACAAACAGCGCCCTGATCCGGAAATTGGCGCCCACTACGGCGAAGTGCTCTGGCACGCAGGCGACAAAGAACGCGCTGTCTCAATTTGGAAAGAGGCGGCATTGGCGGATGCCGAAAACGAAACCTTGCAGGAAACGCTCAAGCGCCTGCGCGTTAAGTTGTGATCGGTGCCGCGGCCCAGCCGTCGCGTCGATTTGCGCTGACGCTGGGTGGCGTTGCGATGTTGGTGATGTCGGGCTGCGCCACGGTGAAGAATCCGTCGAACGGCTCCGATGCGCAGGCATGGACCGGCCGCATGTCCCTCAGGATCGAAAGTGAACCGGAGCAGACCTTTTCCGCCCTTTTCGAGCTGCGCGGCACTGCCGAAACGGGCGAGCTGACGTTGACCAGCCCGATCGGCAGCACGCTGGCAGCGTTGCGTTGGGCGCCTGGCGAGGCGGTGTTGAACGACGGAAGCCGAACACGCCGGTTCGATTCGGTCGACCAGTTGATCCAGGCTGCCACTGGTGCAGCCATTCCTGTCGGCGCGCTGTTCGGCTGGCTCGTCGGCCAGGATGCGCAGGTGTCTGGCTGGAGGGCCGAACTGGGGCAGTTGGCGCAAGGGCGACTGCAAGCGCGCCGCGAAGCGCCCTTGCCGCGCGCCGATCTGCGCGTCGTTTTCGAACGGGCATGAAGGCGCTCTACGATCTCCCGGCGCCCGCCAAGCTGAACCTGTTTCTCCACATCACGGGGCGACGAGCCGACGGCTATCACCTGCTTCAATCGGTCTTCATGATGATCGACTGGTGCGACACGCTTCACGTTGAATTGCGCAGCGATGGGGGCCTCAGCCGCGAAGACCTCACCACGCAACTACCCGCCGAGGACCTAATACTGCGCGCGGCGCGTGCCTTGCAGCGATTCGCATCGCCCGGACAGGGTGCGCACATCGGCGTAGCGAAGGATGTCCCTGCGGAGGCCGGCATGGGCGGTGGCTCTTCTGACGCGGCCACCTGTTTGCTGGCACTGAACCGGCTCTGGAAACTGCATTTGCCTTTGGCACGGCTCGAAGAAATCGGGCTGGCGTTGGGCGCAGACGTGCCGTTCTTCTTGCGCGGGCGCAACGCTTGGGTCGAGGGCATCGGTGACCAAATTACAGCGATCGACGTGCCCGCAGCCCGGTTCGCCGTCGCAAAGCCTGCCGAGGGACTCGAAACCCGTCTCATTTTTGAAGCGTCGGACCTGAACCGCGCTACGCCCGCTGCTATAATCTCGGGCTTTGCTGCAGATAGCGCGGCCTCAGGTTCCAACTCCGGTAAATCGGGTTTTGCCTTTGGTCACAACGACCTGCAGCCGGTTGCACAAAGGCTTTGCCCGGCGGTTTCCGATGCCATCGACTGGCTCGGAGCTCAAGGACTTTCAGCCCGAATGACCGGCTCCGGAAGTGCGGTTTTTGCGGCAATGCCGCACGATGTTGAACTGGCAGATGCCCCTGAGGGCTGGCGAGTTCGCAAGTGCAGCAATCTGGCGGTTCATCCTCTTTTCGGGTGGACCGCTGATTAGTCAGGATTTTCGGTAGGCGTCCGCTCCAAAAGAGCTGGTCGTCCACCCGTGTAGGGGCGTCGCCAAGCTGGTTAAGGCACTGGATTTTGATTCCAGCATTCGAAGGTTCGACTCCTTCCGCCCCTGCCAAACGTTTTGAACTTGCAGCCGTCGGGCTGCAAGACCCTGGACCTAGCGGCTCGACCGGGCCATTTCGCATTGCCGGATGCATTCTGCCGAGACCCTCATGCAGGTTCATCATCCTGATTTCATGGTTTTCACCGGCAACGCCAATCCTGGCCTTGCGGCGGAAATCGCGCAGCACCTCGGCACTACCTTGGGCGCGGCCCGGGTCGGCCGCTTTTCCGATGGTGAAGTCACGGTCGAGATCAATCAGAACGTCCGGGCGCGCGATGTCTTCGTGGTGCAGTCCACCTGCGCACCGACCAACGAGAACCTGATGGAACTGCTGATCATGGTCGACGCGCTCAAGCGCGCTTCGGCCGACCGGATCAGTGCTGTCATTCCCTATTTCGGCTATGCCCGGCAAGACCGTCGCCCGCGCTCGAGTCGCGTGCCCATCTCGGCGAAGGTCGTTGCCAATCTGCTTGAAACCGTCGGTGTCGAGCGTGTGCTCACGATGGACCTTCACGCCGACCAGATTCAAGGCTTCTTCGACATTCCGGTCGACAACATCTACGCGTCACCGGTCTTGCTCGGCGACTTGCGCTTGAAGAACTACGAAGACCTGATCGTCGTGTCGCCCGATGTCGGTGGCGTGGTCCGCGCCCGTGCACTGGCAAAGCAATTGAACACCGATCTGGCCATCATCGACAAGCGTCGCCCGAAGGCGAACGTGAGCGAAGTGATGAACGTCATCGGCGAAATCGATGGCCGCAATTGCGTGATCATGGACGACATGATCGACACCGCCGGCACGCTGGTGAAGGCGGCCGAGGTCTTGAAGGAACGTGGCGCAAAGAGCGTCTATGCGTATTGCACGCACCCGATTTTTTCGGGTCCTGCGATCGAGCGCATCGCCCAGGGCTCGGCACTGGACGAAGTGGTTGTTACCAACACGATTCCCCTTTCCGAAAACGCGCTGGCGTGCGGAAAGATTCGCCAACTCTCCGTGGCACCGCTGATTGCCGAGACGATCCAGCGCATTGCCAAAGGTGAGTCGGTCATGAGTTTGTTCTCGGATCAAGACAACTTGTTCTGAGCAAAAAGCCGGCTTCTCTTTCAGGAAGCCATTTTGAAACCGGCGCCGCACTGGTCGCGGTCGGCGCTTAAGAAGCGAAACGGCAATTGCGCCATCGCTCCAAGGAGTTAACTATGAAATTCGTCGCTTTTGAGCGCGCCAAGCAGGGCACGGGTGCGAGCCGCCGTCTCCGCATTTCGGGCAAGACGCCCGGTATCGTCTACGGTGGTGAAGGCCAGCCGATGCTGATCGAACTCGATCACAACGCGCTGTGGCATGCCCTGAAGAAAGAAGCTTTCCATTCGACCGTGCTCGAAATGGAAATGGACGGTGCCGCCAGCAAAGTGCTGCTGCGCGACGTGCAGTACCACCCGTTCCGACAGCTGGTGCAACACATCGACTTTCAACGCGTCGACGCCCGCACGCGCCTGACCATGAAGGTGCCGGTTCACTTCAAGAACGAAGCCGAATCCGATGCCGTCAAGCTCGAGCACAACCTCGTCAACCACGTGACGACCGAACTCGAATTGAATTGCCTGCCGACCGACTTGCCTGAGTTCATCGAAGTCGACCTGTCTGGCTTGAAAAAGAACGGCACTGTTACGCTGAAAGACATCAAGCTGCCCCGTGGCGTGAAGTGGGTCAGCCGCGGCAAGCTCAACCCGGTGCTGGCTTCGGCTGTGGCACCTGCGGCTGAAGAAGTCGACGAGCCGGCCGAAGGCGCTGCAGCCGACGCCGCTGCGCCCGCGGCAACTGGCAAGGGCGGCAAGGCACCTGCTGCAAAGACACCCGCTGCCAAGACGCCGGCAGCGAAGACGCCTGCTGCCAAGACCGCAAAGAAGTAATTCTTTCGCGCCTTGTGCCGCAAACGGCCCGCCTCGTGCGGGCCGTTTGCTTTTGTGCAGTGACAACCTCCCCTCATAATTTCCAGATGATCAAGCTCTTCGTCGGCCTCGGCAATCCGGGCCCGGAATACGAAGCCACGCGGCACAACGCGGGCTTTTGGTGGACCGATGCATTGGCGCGTGACCTCAAGGTGTCGCTGGTGCCCGAGCGCAGTTACCACGGCTTCGCGGCACGCGCGCAGGTCAACGGTCAACCGGTCTGGTTGCTCCAGCCACAAACCTTCATGAACTTGTCGGGCAAGTCGGTCGCGGCACTTGCTCGCTTCTTCAAGATCGCGCCGGAAGAAATTCTCGTGGCCCACGACGAACTGGATGTGGTGCCTGGCGAGGCCAAACTCAAATTCGGCGGCAGCCACGCCGGACACAACGGCCTGCGCGATATCCATGCGCAACTCGGCACTGGCGACTACTGGCGACTTCGCCTCGGCATCGGGCACCCCGGCGTGAAATCCGAGGTGGTGAACTGGGTGCTCAAGAAGCCATTGAAGGAACAGCGCGAAGCTATCGACGATGCCATCGCGCGCACGCTGCATGCGGTGCCGGCGCTGCTGGCCGGGCAGATGGAGAAGGCGACTTTGCTCATCCACACCAGCAAGCCGCCTAGACCCAAACCGCCGCGCCGTGAGCCGGATGGTGGCGGTGGAGGCGCTGGCAGCGAAGGCGGCGCTGCGCCAGCCGCAGCCTGACAAGCGACACGACACAAAGGGAGAACAAAAATGAAAGCAACGAAGTTACCGAAACAACGCATCACCGGTCTGCTCATTGCCGCGGGCCTTTTCGCAATGGCTGCAACGGCTGCAGCGGCTACCGCAGCATCCACTGCGCAGTCGAATGCACAAGGCACCTGGCGCTGCGGCAATACCTACACCGATCAACCCTGCAAGGGCGGCAGCGAGGTGAAGGTCGACGACTCGCGCAGCGAAACAGACCGCCGTGCGGCCGATGCGGCAACGCGACGCGATGAGCGCCGTGCCGACGAACTCGAACACAGCCGGCTCGGTCGAGAGAAAGCGGCAGCAGAAAGCGATCGTCGCGCTACAGCCGATGCGCGCCGCAACGCCATCGCAGAGCGCAAGCTGGCATCTGCCGAAAAGTTGCAACAAGCGCGCCTGCGCAAGCTCGCCACCGAGCCGCGCAAATCAACGCAGACCTTCAAGGGCCCGGCGAAGCCGTAGCACCCACAGTCGCCTTGTCGGCCGTCAGGCGCTCGAACTTCATCCACAGCGTCTCGCGTGTCTCGACGTACCCAGGGTGGGTCGGTATGCACGCCACCGGACAAATCTGCACGCACTGCGGCTCATCGAAATGGCCGACGCACTCGGTGCACTTGTTCGGATCGATCTCGTAGATCTCGACACCCATGTAGATGGCGTCGTTCGGGCACTCGGGTTCGCACACATCGCAGTTGATGCATTCGTCGGTGATCATGAGTGCCATGGGGTCAATTATCCGCGCGGCGGCATGGCGCTTGCGTGTGTCGGGTTATGCTGCGCCCCGCCTCATGAGTCTGTTTCTTCTAAAGCGCCTCGCCACGCTGATCGGTACGCTGATCGGCGCTTCGGTCATCGTCTTTCTCGTACTAGAGATCCTGCCCGGCAATGCCGCGCAGTTGCTCATGGGCCCCGATGCCGCGCCTGAAGCGGTAGCGGCGCTGGCCACCAAGCTCGGCCTCGATCAGCCGGCCTGGACACGCTACTGGCACTGGATCGGCGGCATCCTCACCGGCAATCTCGGCGACAGCTATGCCTACAGCTCACCGGTGCTCGACCTTATTCTCGAACGGCTTGCGCTGACCGTGCCGCTCGCCCTGATGGCGATGGCGCTCACCACCGTGCTCGCGCTGCTGGTCGGCGTGACTGCTGCAGCGCGTCACAACAAGCTCGGCGATGTCGGCCTGATGGGCATGACGCAGATCGGCATCGCGATTCCCAACTTCTGGTTCGCGATCCTCCTGATACTCGTCTTTTCGGTCAACCTCCAGTGGTTCTCGGCCGGCGGCTTCGACGGCTGGGGTGAAGGCATTGGCGGTGTGGCGGCCGGCATCAAGGCCCTTCTGTTGCCCGCGTTGTCGCTCGCAGTCGTACAGGCGGCCATCCTTGCGCGCATCACGCGATCTGCCGTGCTCGAAGTCCTGCGCGAAGACTTCGTCAGGACGGCCCGCGCCAAAGGCGTATCGCAACGCGCCGTGTTGTGGACCCATGTGCTGCGCAACGCCATGATCCCCGTCGTCACCGTCATGGGCATGCAGTTTTCGGAGTTGCTGGCCGGCACCATCGTGGTCGAAAACGTGTTCTACCTGCCAGGCCTCGGCCGCCTCATCTTTCAGGCCATCAGCAACCGCGATTTGATCGTCGTTCGCAACTGCGTGATGTTGCTCGCGGCCATGGTGGTCATCGTCAATTTCGTGGTCGACGTGCTGTACGCGGTCATCGATCCGCGCATCAAGGCCAGCGACATATGAACGCCATCGTCATTCCGAGCGGTGCGGCGCTCACAGTGCCGGGCTTCTGGCGCCGCGCATTGCACCACCGCAGCTTCATGCTCGGCGCTGTGCTCACAGCGCTGCTGCTGCTGGCGGCCGCCGTGTCTCTCGTGTGGACCCCGTGGTCACCGTACGAGATTGACCTCGCCGACAAGCTGAAGCCGCCTTCGGGCTCGCATTGGCTCGGCACCGACACCTATGGCCGCGACGTCGTCTCGCTGTTGCTGGTCGGCGCACGCGCGTCGATCCTGGTCGGCATGATCGCTGTCGGCATCGGCCTCACGGTGGGCACGGCCCTCGGCTTGCTGGCTGCGGCCCGGCGCGGCTGGATCGAAGAAGCCGTCATGCGGTTTTCCGACTTCACGCTGGCCTTTCCTGCCATCCTGTCGGCCATCATGATGACAGCGGTGTTCGGCGCCGGCATCGTCAATGCGATCGTCGCGATCGGCATCTACAACATTCCGACCTTTGCGCGAATCACGCGCGCATCGGCCAACGCAATCTGGTCGCGTGAATACATTGCGGCCTCGCGCGCCTGCGGCAAGGGGTCGTTCGCAATCACCATGCAGCACGTGTTGCCCAACATCTCGGCCGTGCTGATCGTGCAGATCAGCATTCGCTTCGCCATCGCGATCCTTGCCGAGGCCGCCCTCTCCTACCTCGGCCTCGGCACGCAGCCGCCGCAACCTTCGTGGGGCCGCATGCTGAGCGAGGCGCAGACCATGATGTTCCAGGCGCCGTTGCTCGCGGTGTTTCCGGGCGTGGCCATCGCGCTGGCGGTGCTTGGGCTCAACTTGCTCGGCGACGGGCTGCGCGACCTGCTCGATCCACGTCTTGCGCGCGCTCGTTGAACACCCCGACGAGCACCCGATGAAGCCCCGCTGAAAAATCCCATGGCACTGCTCGAAGTCAACGATCTCCACATTCAGCTGCAAACGCAACGCGGCCCGGCCGAAGCAGTGCGCGGCATCGGCTTTGCACTGGAGCGCGGCGAGACGATGGGCATCGTCGGCGAATCGGGCTGCGGCAAGTCGATCACCGTCCAGTCGTTGATGGGCTTGCTTCCTACGACTGCGAAAGTCACCGGCAGCATTCGCTTCGACGGCACCGAACTCGTCGGGCTCGACGAGGCTGCCATGTGCGAGATACGCGGTAACCGCATCGGCATGATTTTTCAGGAGCCGATGACGGCACTGAATCCGGTGCACACCATCGCGCGACAAGTCGGCGAACCGCTTCGACTACACCGTGGGCTCTCAGGCGCCGCGACTCGCAAAGAGGTGTTGGCACTTCTCGACCGCGTCGGCATCCCCGATGCAGCGTCGCGGCTCGACGCCTATCCGCACCAGTTCTCCGGTGGACAACGGCAGCGCATCGGCATTGCGATGGCGCTGGCCTGCGGTCCCGATCTGCTGATCGCCGATGAGCCGACCACCGCGCTCGACGTCACCATTCAAAAGCAGATCCTCGACCTGATCCAGAGCCTGGTCGCAGAGCGCGGCATGGCGCTGATCCTGATCTCGCACGACCTTGGCGTCATCGCGCAGAGCGTCTCGAAGATGATGGTGATGTACGGCGGCAGCATCGTCGAAAGCGGTGCGACCGCTACCGTCTTTGCAGAACGCGCGCATCCGTACACACAGGGTTTATTCGCCGCACGACCGGCGCTTGGCGCACCGCGCGGCGTGCGACTGGCAACCATCCAGGGCAGCGTACCCGAGCTGGTCGACATGCCACCGGGCTGCCCGTTCGCGGGACGATGCGCATACACCATCGATGCCTGCGTTTCGACGCGACCGCCGCCCGTTGCATTGCCGAGTGGCGACGTCGTGCGCTGCATACGACTCGGCGATCTCGCGCCCATGCCGAATTCAGGCCCGATGGCCTTGGAGGCAGTGTCGTGAACGCATCCGTGAGCACCTCTGCAACCAGTTCCATCGCACCCAAGCTGCTCGAAGTCACCGACCTGGTGCGCCACTACACCATGCCGCGTGAGTCGTTGTTCGCTGCGCCCAAACTGGTGAAGGCGCTCAATGGCGTGAGCTTCTCGATCGAACAAGGCCGCAGCCTCGGCATCGTCGGCGAGTCGGGCTCTGGCAAGTCGACCATCGCGCGATTGGTGATGGCGCTCGACAAGCCGACCTCTGGCCGTGTCGAATTGCTGGGTCGCGATTTGCACACCTTGCCGCGTGCCGATTTGCGGACTGCGCGGCGCGACATCCAGATGGTTTTTCAAGACCCGTACGGCTCGCTCGACCCACGTCAAACGGTCGCGCGCATCGTTGCCGAGCCACTCGAGGCGCTGGCCGAAACGACGCGCGCCGAGCAGCGTGAACGCGCCAGTGAATCGCTTGCCGCGGTGGGTCTGCGCTCGACCGACATGAACAAGTATCCGCACGAATTTTCGGGTGGCCAACGGCAACGCATCGCGATCGCCCGTGCGCTCATCACGCGACCCAAACTCATCGTGGCCGACGAGCCGGTGAGTGCACTAGACGTGTCGGTGCAGGCCCAAGTGCTCAACTTGATGAACGACCTGCAGCAGCATTTCGGCATCAGCTATCTCCTCATCAGCCACGACCTCGCAGTCGTCAACCATCTGTGCGACGACGTGTGCGTGCTGCACCGTGGCGTCATCGTGGAACGCGGTGCGCCGCAGCAGCTGTTCGCGCACGCGCAACACCCCTACACGCAGGCGTTGCTGGCGGCCGTCCCCCGGGCGGAACCGGTGATGCCCGAATAAGCAAATGCTTGCCGGCCCACAGGCCGATCGCGCATGATGTAACTTTGTTTTTCCTTGATTTCATCAGTCCCTCTGGAGCCCCGACCATGCTGAACAGACGTACCGTCCTCACCTCATCTGCCGCGGCCGCACTGGCCTCGACCTTGCCAACGCTTGCCTTGTCGCAAGGCCGCAAGGATTCGATCGTGATCGGCATGGCGCTCGAACCGCCGGGGCTCGACCCGACCGCAGGCGCCGCCGCAGCCATTGCCGAGATCGTTCAATACAACGTGCTCGAAACGCTGACCAAGATCAACGCCGACGGCAGCGTGACGCCGATGCTGGCCGAAAGCTGGGAGGTATCGCCCGACCTGAAGACGTACACCTTCAAGTTGCGCCGCGGCGTCAAGTTCCAGAACGGCGAGCCGTTCAACGCGACGACAGTCAAGTTCGCCTTCGACCGCGCCGGCGGTGAGAAGAGCACCAACAAGGACAAGCGGACGTTCGCCAACCTGAGCACGCAAGTGATCGACGACGCCACCGTGGTCGTGATCAACAAGGAGATCGATCCCGACCTGCCCTTCGTGCTGGGGCAAGCGACGGCCGTGATCGTCGAGCCCAAGAGCGCCGACACCAACGCGACCAAACCGATCGGCACCGGCCCCTACAAACTGGAGAGCTGGGCCAAGGGCTCGTCGCTCGTTCTGACCAAGTGGGAAGGCTTTCGCAGCCCCGGCAACGCCAAGATCAACAAGGTCACGTTCCGCTTCATCGCCGACACCGCCGCGCAGGCGGCGTCGCTTTTGGCCGGCGACGTCGATGCGTTCCCGCGCGCCGGCACACGCATCGTTCCGCAGTTCAAGAGCAACCCGCAATTCCAGGTGATCCTCGGCGGCTCGCGCGCCAAGACCATCGTCGCCATCAACAACAAGAAGAAGCCGCTGGACGACGTGCGCGTGCGCCGCGCCATCCTGGCTGCGCTCGACCGCAAAGCCTTTATCGAAGGCGCCGCCGATGGCTTTGGCGTGCCGATCGGAAGCCACTACGTGCCGGGCGCGGCGGGCTACATCGACACCACTGGCATCAACCCGTTCGACATCGAAAAGGCCAAGAAACTGCTGGCCGAAGCCGGCGTCAAGACGCCGCTCGAACTGACGATGACCTTGCCGCCACCGCCCTATGCGCGGCAGGGCGGAGAAGTGGTCGTGGCTCAGCTCGCCAAGATCGGTATCGTCGTCAAGGTGCAGAACGTCGAGTGGGCGCAGTGGCTCAGCAACACCTACGGCGGCCCGCACAACTACGACCTGTCGATCATTTCGCACGTCGAACCGTTCGACATCGGCAACTACGCCAAGCCAGACTATTACTGGGGCTACCAGTCGAAGGCTTTCGACACGCTGTTCGACAAGATCAAGAGCACCGGCAACGCGGCCGAGCGCCTCAAGCTTCTGGGCGAAGCGCAAAAGATGCTGGCGACCGATGCCGCCAACGGCTTCATGTACCAGCCGCAGTTCCCCACCATCGCCAAGAAGGGCGTGAAGGGACTGTGGAAAGAAATGCCGATTTCCGTCAACGATCTGTCGGCACTGAGCTGGTCGTGAGCCAGGCACTCAACGAACTGACTGCGCGCGAGCTGGTCGACGCCTATCGCGATCGCGCGCTTTCGCCGGTCGAGGTGACGCAGGCGGTGCTCGCGCACGTCGAGCGTTGGGAGCCGCACCTGCAGGCGACGTACCTGCTGCGTCCCGAGTCCGCGCTCGAGCAGGCGCGTGCATCGGAAACGCGCTGGCGCAACGGTTCACCGCTCGGCCCGCTCGACGGTGTGCCGACCACGATCAAGGAAAACATCGCGACGCGCGGTGATCCGCTGCCGGCCGGCACGGCGGCTGTCGAGCTGCGCCCCGCCCCCGCAGACGCGCCTCCCTCGGCCCGCCTGAAAGAAAGCGGCGCAGTCATCGTCTCGAAAACGACGATGCCCGACTACGGCATGTTGTCGTCGGGCCTGTCGAGCTTTCATACGCTGGCGCGCAACCCATGGGACTTGAGCAAGACGCCGGGCGGCTCAAGCGCCGGCGCAGGTGCTGCCGCAGCCGCTGGCTACGGACCGCTTCACGTTGGCACCGACATCGGCGGATCGTTGCGCCTGCCGGCCGGCTGGTGCGGCATCTTCACGCTCAAGCCGAGTCTGGGCCGTATTCCGATCGACCCGCCGTACATGGGTCGCTCGGCCGGTCCCATGACGCGCACCGTCGGTGATGCGGCGTTGATGATGGAAGTGCTGGCGCTGCCCGACGCACGCGACAGCATGAGCTTGCCGGCGCAAGACATCGCATGGTCTTCCAGCGAAGTCGCTGTCGACTACTTGAAGGGACTTCGCATCGGCCTGCTGCTCGATGCCGGCTGCGGCCTGGCGGTCGAGCCCGAGATCAAGGCGGCCATCGAAAATGCAGCACGTCTCTTCGAACAAGCCGGCGCCATCGTCGAGCCGATGCAGCCCTTCATGTCGCAGGCCATGCTCGACGGTATGGATCACCTGTGGCGCATGCGCTCGCTTGTGGACATGAAGACGCTGCCGCCTGAGCGACGCGCCAAGGTGCTACCGTACATTCTCCAGTGGGCCGAGAGCGCCGCCGGGTTCAGCGGCGAACATGTGTTCCGTGCCCTCAGTCAGTTCCATGCGACCCGCGTGGCAACGGTGGATGCCTGTGCGAAGTACGACTACGTGATCTCGCCCGTTTCGCCCAACATGCCGGCCCCTGCCGACCATGCATCGCCGACCAACGATCCGTTGCGGCCGCTGGAGCACATCGGCTTCACGGTGCCGTACAACATGTCGGAGCAGCCGGCGTCATCGATCAACTGCGGCTACAGCGCGGCGGGTTTGCCCATCGGGCTGCAGATTGCCGGACAACGCTTCGACGACCTGGGCGTGCTCAAGGTGTCGCGCGCTTTCGAGCTGATTCGCGAGCCGCAACGCGCATGGCCGCAACCGCCTAAAAACTGAGAACCGGTCGATTCCGCGACTCGCACGCACATGCTCACGACAGACAGTCTCGGCAACCCGTTGACCCTCGACGACGAGGCCAGCCGGGCCTCGGTCGACGACTTCGTCATGGGCTTCATCTCGACCGAGGGCCGCGCCGTCAACTTGCTGACCATCGCCAACGCCGACCTGAGCCCGATCGTGCAGGCGTATGCGGCGACGCTGCATCTGTTCGCGGAGTCGCGCGATGCGGTCGCCAACGCGACGCCGTACCTCGACCGGGCGAAGGCGGGTGCGATCGACAATGCACGCGCCACACCGCGCGAGCGCCGCTACATCGCAGCCGTCGAAGCATGGGCTGCCGGCGACATCGCACGCGCCATCGCGCTGCACACCGAGCAGGCGCGCGAGCATCCACGCGACCTCGTGTCGCTCAAGCTCGGCCAATACCACTGCTTCAACACCGGCGACGGCCCCGGCATGCTGCGGCTGGCACTGGCTGCCCTGCCCGTTGCGGCCGATATTCCGTACATGCACGGCATGGCCGCTTTCGGCTACGAGCAGTGCCACCTGATGCGGGAGGCCGAGGCGAGTGCGCGCCGAGCCATCGCCATGTGCCGCAAGGAGCCTTGGGCACATCACGCGCTGGGGCACGTCATGCTGACCGAGGGCCGGCTCACCGAAGGGCTGGCGTTCATGCAGGACGTGAGCGACACCTGGACCGGTCTCAACTCGTTCATGGTCACGCACAACTGGTGGCACGTGGCGCTGTTCCTCATCGATCTCGGCCGTGATGCCGAGGCACTGGATATCTACGACCGGCAAGTGTGGGGGGTAGCCAAGGACTACTCGCAGGACCAGATCGGTGCGGTGTCCCTGCTGGCCCGCTTCGAACTCGCGGGCATCGACGTCGGCCATCGGTGGAACGATGTGGCCGGCTACCTGCCGCGCCGGCTCGACGACCACGTGCTGCCGTTTCTGGACCTGCAATACCTGTACGGCCTGGCACGCGCCGATCGCCCCGAAGCCGACACGCTGCTGCGCAACATCGAAGCCTTTGCACCACACGCGCCGGCGTCGACGCGCTCAGCATGGCAACGCGTGTGCGTGCCGGCCGCCATGGGCTTGATGGCGCACGCACGCGGCGACTTCGTGACGGCCATCGAAGAACTCGGCCAGGCTTTGCCGCGACTGATCGAGATCGGCGGCAGCCATGCGCAGCGCGATCTGTTCGAACAGGTTTATCTCGACGCACTGGTGTGTTGCGGCACCGAGGCCACGCTGACAGGTGCGCAAGGCGTGCTGCAACAGCAGCTCAATGGACAACCCGAATCGCTCCGGTTGCGCCGGCAGACAGCGGTGGTGTACGGGCGCCTCGGCCTGGACACGATGGTCACCGCACCGGACAGCTAGCGAGTCCTGGTGCTGCTAGCGCTTGGGCAGGTGCCGCGTCTGGTCGTATGTCGGCTGCGCCGGCAGATCGTCGAGGTGACGCGTGTCGGCCCAGTCGAGAATCTCGATGCTTGTCGGCACCGCCGCATCGGCGATGCGAACACGATTGAACCCGGCATTCGGAATATCGCTGCGACGCGGCCCGCTCAGGCTCAGGCCATTGGCGGTGCGCCACACCATGTCGAGCACGCCACCGTGGGTCACGACCAGCACGCGCTGGCCCGCATGGAGCGCCGCGATGTCACCAAGCGCGCCCATGATGCGCGCATGAAAATCGCGCGCATTCTCGCCTTCGGGCATTGCGTGGTCCTCGCGAAACTCCAGCCACTGCTCCCATGCACGCGGATGCAGGTTCTGGATTTCATCGGCACGCATGCCCTCGACTAGGCCGAAGTTCTGCTCCCGCAGCGAGACACGCGTCACGACGGGCAGGCTCAGTTGCTGAGCGGCGGGCGCAGCCGTTTGCTGCGCTCGCATGAGGTCGCTGCTGAGCAGATGCTGCACCGTCTCGCCTGCCAGTCGCAGGCCGAGACGACGCGCCTGCTCGTGCCCCATGTCGTTCAACGGCACGTCGATATGACCCTGGAATCGCAACTCACGATTCCAGTCGGTCTCGCCGTGGCGGATGAGGATTATTTCGGTGGCGGAAGAAGATGCGGTGATGGGCGTTGGCATGGACGTCTATTTTCCCTTGCAACTGCGACGACCGTGTTGCGCCTCTCCGAGGACTTCGACGACTTTCATCGGCATGCTCTATCGACCGCCAATGGCACGCCGCCGCTTCACCGAAAATCGTCTGATGACCTCGCTCACCCGCCCCGTTCGCCTTGTTCTTCTTCCCGGTCTTGCCTGCGATGCGCGCTTGTGGCGCGATCAACTTCCCGCGTTGCCGGCGGCGCTCGAAACAAAGGTCAGCGATGCCGCGACGCGATACGGCACCATCCCCTCGATGGCCGCCGCAGTGCTCCGCGAGAACGCCGGCCTGCTCATTTTGTGCGGTGCCTCGATGGGCGGAATGATCGCCATGGAAGCCGCGCGACAAGCGCCCGAGCGCGTCGTCGGGCTGGCATTGCTCGGCACCAACGCACAACCTGAAGGCGCTGAAACCTATGCATTGCGCGAAGCGGCCATCGAACTGTTCGAGCGCGGCGACGTGCGCGACGTGATCGAGCCGAACATCGTGTTCGCTTTTCATCGGGCACAGGCGACCGACCGCGAACTCACGCAGCGGTACCTGCAAATCGTGCTGGACGCGGGCGCCGTGCAACTCATCCGCCAGAACCGCGCCGTGATGCAGCGGCCCGATGCGCGCACGCACCTTCCTTCGTTGCGCTGCCCGGTGCTGGTGATGTGCGGTGACAGCGACACCTTGACGCCGCCTGCCTGCTCACGCGAAATCGCCGCGTTGGTGCCGCAAGCAGAGGTGGTTTGGGTGCCGCAATGCGGCCACATGCTGACGATGGAAAAGCCGGCGCTGGTCAACGCCGCCCTGGTCGACTGGCTCGAACGCGTCAGCGCAGCCTGAACACGCCATCAGGCGTGCACGGCAATGCCTTCTTCGAGCAGCCGCTCGCGGATGCGTTTGGCAAACGCCAGCGCATGCGCGCCATCGCCGTGCAGGCACACGGTCTGCGCATTGACCGCGACGATGCTGCCGTCGATGGCCGTCACCTGGTGGTCGCGCACCAGCGAAAGGGTCTGCGCCAACGACTGTGCTTCGTCTTCGATGAGCGCGCCGGGCTGGCTGCGCGGCACCAAGCTGCCATCGGGCTGGTAGCCGCGGTCGGCAAAGACTTCTTCGACCGGCGTCAGGCCGGCCTTTCGCGCCGCATCGATCATCCCGCTGCCCGCCAGCCCGAAGAACTTGAGCGAAGGATCGAAGCGGCGCACCGCCTCGCAAATGGCGGCGGCGAGTTCGGGCTCTTTCGCCGCCTGGTTGTAGAGCTGGCCGTGCGGCTTGACGTGGGCCAGCGTGCCGCCCTCGGCCTTGACGATCGCAGCCAGCGCGCCGATCTGATACAGCACGCCAGCGGTGATCTCGTCTGGCGGCAAGTGCATGGTGCTGCGGCCGAAGTTCTCTCGATCGGGGAAGCTCGGATGCGCGCCGATCGCGACGCCGTGCCGGATGGCCCAGCGCACGCATTGCTGCATGGTCTTTGCGTCGCCAGCATGCCAGCCGCATGCGATGTTGGCCGAACTCACCAGCGCGAGAAGCGCTTCATCGCTGCCGGCGCCTTCGCCAAGGTCGGCGTTCAAATCAATCTGCATGGCTTGTTCCTTCGATCACCTCTCGGGGCAATGGTTCGACCACCGCATTCTGGGACGACACCGGCCAGCCTGCAGAAGCGAGGCCTTGATCGACCTGCGCCAGATAGCGTTGCTGTCCATCCCACGCCGCCAGCGCTTCGGTGGCATCGACTCGCACCATCTGCAGTTGGCCGTTGAGCGGCGCCTGCGCCAGCTTCCACAGGTCCGCGCGAATCACCACGCCGACGCGCGGATAGCCGCCAGTGGTTTGCGCATCGCCCATCAGGATGATCGGCTTGCCCGACGGGGGCACCTGAATAGTCCCCGGAATCACGCCCGCCGACAGCATGTCGACGTTGCGCTTGCGCCTGAGTTCGGGTCCATCGAGCCGGCTGCCCATGCGGTTGCTCTGCGGCGTCACGCGCCATGTCGCGCTCCATAGCAACTCGCGCGAAGCGACGGTGAACTGATCGAACTCGGGGCCGGGCATCACGCGCAACGGGATCGGCGCATTGGCGCTCACGTGATGGCCGTCGATACCCCAGCCCGGCGCGCGCAACCCAAAAGCGCGACGCCTCAACAACGCCGGGGTCAACGTCGAAACGCCGATCGGCAAGCGGTCGCCCTTCTTCAATGCGCGGCCCTGATGACCACCGAACCCGGCCTTGAGATCGGTGCTGCGCGAGCCGAGTATCTGCACCACGTCGATGCCACCGGCCACTGCGAGCCAGCTGCGCAGGCCCTGCTTGGCGCTCTTGGCGTTGGCGCCGGCGAGCACCAAGGTCTGCCCGGCGGACACCGGCACGCTCCAGTTCGGCCAGAGCGGAACGCCATCGAGCGTCGCACCGAAATCGTCACCCGCCAGTGCGATGCGTGTGCCGGTCTCGAAACGAAATTCGCAACGCCCCATCGTCAATTCGAGCCCGGCCGCGTTGTCGTCGTTGCCGACCAGCCGGTTGGCCAGCGTCAACGCCAGCGCATCGAGCGCACCGCCCGGGCAGATGCCGAACTGCCTATGACCGTAGCGCCCCAAATCCTGCACCGACGACAGCATGCCGGGCCGCACGACGACGATCATGGTTGCACGCTTTCGGCGACGAAGCGCACGCGATCACCGGGACGCAGCAAGGTCGGCGGTTCGTTCTTCGGGTCGAACAGCTCGAGCGACGTGCGGCCGATCAGCTGCCAACCGCCGGGCGACACCAGCGGATAGATGCCGGTCTGCTCGCCGCCGATGCCGACCGAGCGTGCCGGCACCGCGGTCCGCGGCTCTGCGCGACGCGGCGTTGCAAGCGATGTCGGCAGGCCGCCCATGAATGCGAAGCCGGGCAAAAACCCGAGGAAGTAAACGATGTAGTCGGCAGCCGCATGGCGCTGCACCACCTCGGCCGGCGTGAGGCCCGTGTGAGCTGCGACGTCGGCCAGGTCGGGACCGTCTTCGCCGCCATAGCGCACCGGAATCTCGATCTGCCGGCCTTCGATGGCCGTGGCGGTGAGTTGCGGCCACGCAGCGAAGACCTGTATCTCGAGCTCGGAAGCCTCGATCTCGAGTGGGTCGAACAGCAGGGTCAGATTGTTCATGCCCGGCAGCACTTCATGCACACCGCGCCAGCGCGATGCTTCGCTGGCCAGCGCCCAGATTTTCTGTTGCTGCGCCAGCGTGGCCGGCGCGGGTAGCTCGCAGAGCAAGGCTGCATCGCCGAGCGCGTGCAGGCGGGGCGGCTCGGCCGACATCACGATCTATTCGCGGCCCAGGCTGCGGACTTTGGCGATGAGTTCGGTCTGCACGCTGGGCGAAACGAACTTGTCGACTTCACCGCCGAGCATCGCAATCTCGCGCACGAAGGTGCTGGAGATGAACTGGTATTTGTCACTCGGCGTGAGGAACACGGTCTCGACGTTGGGCATGAGGGAGCGGTTCATGCCTGCGAGCTGGAACTCGTAGTCGAAGTCGGTGACGGCGCGCAGGCCGCGCACCATTGCCTTGCCGCCGCGCGCCACCACGAAGTCGCGCAACAGGCCCGAAAAACTTTCCACGGTCACCTGGTCGCTGTAGGGCTCGACGGCCTGTTGCGCCATCTGGATGCGCTCTTGCAGCGAGAACAGCGCCTTTTTGTGATGGCCGGCAGCAACCGCGACGATCACCTTCGAAAAAAGCTGGGTGGCACGTCGAACCACGTCTTCGTGGCCGAGAGTGATGGGGTCGAAGGTGCCGGGGTAAACCGCGATCACGTTGCTGGTCATGGGCTCCACTCCTTCGGCCTTTGCGGCCGGGTCGGCGGATTATGCAGCGCTGGCCGGGCCCTTTCGCAGCAGATGGGCGTGCACCGCGCCGGCCTTCAGGTGGCGGTAGACATGAAGACCGAGCGGCGCCAGCTCTTCGTCGTTCCAGAGACGTGCGGCTTCGAGATAGACCGCGCCATCGTCGTGTACCGCACGCGCCGCGGCACGCAACGCCGGCTCGTACAGCGCCGGGCTTTCGAAAGGCGGGTCGAGAAACACCGCGTGCATTGAGTTGGCCGTCGTGCGCTCGAGTGCCGTGACGCCGTTGCCGCGCTCGATGCGCACCGCCTCGGCCGCAAGCTTGGTCTTGAGCTTGAGCAACTGGTCGACGAGAGCAGATTCCTGATCGACCAGCAGCACGCTGACGGCACCGCGCGACGCCGCTTCGAGCCCAAGCGCTCCGGTGCCGGCAAACGCATCGATGCAGTGCCAGCCGGGCAGAGCGCCGCCGGTAGCGCCGGATGAAGCGCCCGCAAGGCTGGCGAGCCAGTTGAACAACGTCTCGCGAACCCGGTCGGGCGTCGGACGCAGCCCCGGTTTGTCGGCGACGGCGAGGCGCGTGCGCTTCCACTGGCCGCCGATGATGCGGACCTCATGCGGTCGTTTGTCGGCGCGGCCAGTCGGCTGAACGCGTGCTTTGGTCTTGTCTGGTTTTTTCATGGCTTGGCGCCGACGATAACCGTGACCATGCGCTCTGGCTGCAATTTGCGGGCAAACGCGGCCTTGATGTCGGCCGCAGTGATCGCGTTCATGCGCGCGGTCCAGGTGTCGAGGTAGTCGAAAGGCAGGTCGTACCAGGCAATGTTGGCGATGTTGCCGAGCAGTTTCTTGTTGCTGTCGAGCAGCAAGGGGAAACCGCCGATCACGTTGTCCTTGGCGGCCTTGAGTTCGGCGTCTGTCGGACCGTCGGCGACGAACCTCGCCAGTACCTCGCGGGACACCTTCACAGCTTCGTCTGCTTGGTCGGGCCGCGTCTGGAAGCCGATGCGAAAAGCGCCGGCCTCCAGCCCCGGCGCAAAGCCGCTGTAGATGCTGTAAGTCAGGCCACGCTTCTCGCGCACCTGCTCCGTCAAACGCGAGACGAAGCCGCCGCCGCCCAGCACGTAGTTGCCGAGGTTCAACGCGAAGTGATCGGGATCGTCGCGCCGGTAGCCCGGCTGGCCAATAACGACCTGCGCCTGCGCGGACTCGAACGGGATGCGCTCCACTTTCGGTGCCGTGAGCGCAGCGACTTGCGGAATGATCGGCAGTGCGGCGCACGTCGCCGTTTGCGGCAAGCGAGCCAGCAATGCGGTCGCAATGGCGTCCGCCTGCGCTCGCGTCACTGCGCCGACAATGCTCAGCTTGGCGCGGCACGGCTGCATGAGCGCCGCGTATCGCGCGCGCATGGTCGCCACGTCGATGCGCGCCAGCGTGGTCTCGTCGGTCTCCTGGCCCAACGGATTGGACCCATACACCGCATGCGCGAAGTTGCGTGCCGCGACAACGCCGGGCTTGGTGTTCGCCTCCTTGATGGCCGCGCTGAGGCGCTCTCGCTCCCGCTGCCAGACGTCGTCGGGGAACGCCGGCTCGCCTATGACGCGTGCCGCCAGCGCAACGGCCTTGTCGAGCAACTTGGGATCGGAGAGGCTGCGCAGCGCGAAGCTCGTGCGCTCGCCGCCGGCGCCGACGTTGAACTCGGCGCCCAGATCGGCCCAGGCTTCGCCCAGCGCGTTCTGGTCCATGGCAGGTGCACCGTCCACGGCACGAATGCCCTTTTCGACCATGTCTGCAGTAACGCCGGCCAGGCCCGCTTGCGCATCCGGGTCGCGGCGGCTGCCTGCATCGAAGTCGAGCTGCACATCGACGATGGGCAAGGTGCTGACGGCGCCGAGGTACACCTTGGCGCCGTTTGGCAAAGTCCAGTGCTGGATCGGAATGGCGGCCTGTGCACTCGAAACGGAAAGCGTCGCAGCGGCGGTCAATGCGGTCATGGCGGCCACAGCCGCGATCTTCTTGAAGGTCAACATGGGTTGCATTTCTTTCAGCGCAGTTCGCCCGCAGGCACGGCGGGCGCACGCGGGCGCCGGTTCTTGTCGACCGGCAGCGGCCGGAGCGTCGCGACCGTGAGTTGGTCGTCGCCGAAGTATTTGGCGGCGACCGCCTGCACCTGCGCCGGCGCGACCGCCTGCAGACGCGCGATGATCTTTTCGCTGGCATCGAGCGGCAGTCCCTCGACCCAGTTGCTGCCCAGCTCACGCGCTTGCGCCATCACCGAATCGAGCTTGTAGGTTTCGCTGGCGACCCATTGCGTCTTGACGCGCGCCAGCTCGGCGGCGCCCACGCCATCGCGTGCCACGCGCGCAATTTCGGCGCGCAACGCGGCCTCGACCTGCTCGGGTGTCTTGCCGGCTGCCGGAACACCGTCGAGCATGAAGACCTGCGGACCGCGACCGACAAAGCCGGCCGATGCACCGGCCGAGTCCGCGACGCGATCGGGGCCTTGCGTGAGCGCGCGGTCGAGACGCGAGCCGGAGTAGCCGTCGAGCACGGCCGACAGCACGACCAGCGCCCACACGTCGCTTTCGGCGTCCAGGCTGGTGATTTGTGGCGAACGAAACGCGAGCGACACGTAAGACTGCTCGGCGGGTGCCTTGAACTCGACGCGGCGAACGCCCTTTTGTTCGGGCTCGGTGCGAGGCTTGCGCACTGGCACGGCGCGCGCCGGAATGCTGCCGTAGTACTTCTCGGCCAATGCACGAACACGGGCCACGTCGACATCGCCGGCGATCACGATGGCCGCGTTAGCGGGCACGTACCAACGCTGATGAAAATTGCGCACGTCATCGGGCGTCATCGCTTCGAGATCGCTCATCCAGCCGACGATCGGGCGGTGGTACGGCGACGCGGTCCAGATGGCGGCGTTTTGTTGTTCGCCGAGCAAGGCACGCGGCTGGTCGTCGGTGCGAAGCCGCCGCTCCTCTTTCACCACTTCGATCTCGCGCTTGAACTCGTCGTCGACCCACTGGCTGTTGGCGAAGCGGTCGGACTCGATCTTCATCACGTCTTCGAGCTTGCCTTCAGGGATCTGCTGGTAGTAGCCGGTGTAATCGCGCGTGGTGAAGGCGTTTTCGCGGCCACCGAGGGCTGCCACGCGGCGTGAAAATTCGCCGGGCTTGAGCGTCTTGGTGCCCTTGAACATCATGTGTTCGAGCGCATGGGCCACGCCCGAAGTGCCGTCGACTTCGTCGATCGACCCGACCCGCACCCAGACCATCTGTACCGCCGTCGGCGCGCGCCGGTCGGGCTGCACGATCAGCGTCATGCCGTTGGAGAGGGTGAATTGCTGAGGCTGCGTCGACGTTGATGCGGGGGTGGCGGTCGCGGTGGGAACAGAGGGTGAGGGCTGGGTTTGAGCCTGTGCAGGTGCCGTCCACAGCGCCATGAGCGCCATCGTCAGCACCGCACCGGACGCAGCACGGCGTGGCGAGGGGTGTTTCATAGAATGGGTCGGATTGTAAAAACCTCCCGAATGTTCAGTTTCTTCAAGAAAAAGCCTGCGGTCGAAAGTCCTGCGGCACCCATTGCCCCTCCCGCGCTGGAAAAGCCTGCCGAATCGCCTGCTCAAGCAGCGCCGGCGCGCTCGGTTTTTGCGCCCTCGACATGGTTCAAGGGCGAGACGGCGTTAGAAGTTCCGGTGGCGCCGCCGCCGGTTGCCGTGCCCACGACACCACCGGTGGTCGCTCCTGCGCCTCAGCCGGTGGTAGCGCCAACGCCCGTCTCCGCTCTAGCGGCAACGGTAGCGCTCCCCGCCGCTCCCGCCTCCCGCGCCGGCTGGATGGACAAGCTCAAGTCCGGCCTCCGCAAGACGGGCACCAGCATCGCCGCGACCTTCGTCAATGCGCAGATCGACGACGCCTTGTACGAGGAACTGGAGTCGGCACTCCTGATGGCCGACACCGGCGTCAAAGCCACAGAATATCTTCTGGAAGACTTGCGCCGCCGGGTGAGAAGCTCCATGCCAAGCAATGCAGCGCAAGTCAAAGTGCTGCTGGCCGACGCTATCGCCGACCTGCTGAAGCCACTCGAAAAGCCGTTGGTCATCGGGCAGCACACACCCACGGTGATCATGGTGGCGGGCGTCAATGGCGCCGGCAAGACGACGTCGATCGGCAAGCTGACCAAGCACCTTGCCAGCGAAGGCGCGTCCGTCTTGCTGGCTGCGGCGGATACCTTTCGGGCCGCGGCGCGCGAACAATTGCTGGTATGGGCCGATCGCAACACGGTCGAGATCGTCAGTAACGCGGGCGGCGATCCGTCCGCCGTGAGCTTCGATGCCGTCAAAGCGGGCAAGGCGCGGGGCAAAGACGTGGTGCTGGTCGATACCGCAGGCCGGTTGCCGACCCAACTGCACCTGATGGACGAGTTAAAAAAGATCAAACGCGTCGTGAGCAAAGCCGATGCGACGGCACCGCACGAGGTCCTGCTGGTGATCGACGGCAACACGGGCCAGAACGCTCTGGCGCAGGTGAGGGCTTTCGACGAAATACTCGGTTTGACGGGCTTGATCGTGACCAAGCTCGATGGCACGGCCAAAGGCGGCGTGCTGTGTGCCATTGCGCGGGAGCGGCCGATTCCGGTCTATTTCATCGGCGTTGGCGAAAAACTGGAAGATCTTGAAACGTTCGACGCCCGCGAATTCGCGCAGGCTTTGCTCGGTTAGCAGCCGCTGAGTCAGCTGTCTCAGTCGGTAGTGAGCGACAAGACCTGGCCACTGAAGGCGGTCACGTCGCGTTCGAGAAATCGCAGTTCGTAGTCGCCGATGCGGATCACATCCTGATGGCGTAACTTTTGGCGCTGCACCTTGAGCCCGTTGACGAACGTGCCATTACTGCTTTCCAGGTCGCGGACAGAGAAAACTCCGTGATCATAGGACAGCAGCGCATGCGCACGGCTGACCTGAGTGCCCTGCAGCACGATGTCGCTTTGGTCCGACCGGCCGACCGTGATCTGCGGCGATTCCAGCTCGATTTGTCTCGCACGTCCGTCGCTCGTGATCAGGATCACCTTGGCCATCGTTTCGCCCTCGTTGGTTGTTGAGCATGCTCAGCGCGTTGGCTGGCAGGGCTAATGTGACGCTGCCGACCTTAGTACAAAAGTGCAAATTCGACGAGGACGGCGTTTTTACCGAACGCTGCTCAACCATTTGACTCGAACGTGAAATAAATCGGTCGTCGGTTCGGTCGAACAGCGGGAGCCCCAAAAGCTGATGGACAAGAAATGCGTCCGTGCCCTGGCCCACGGCCAAGACGGCCTGTTACCCGACAGCCAGACGCCATAAGGGAGGTAGAAACTAGTGGGAACCCTTACGTTAGCACTCGCTCTAACCGAGTGCTAATATGGTTTTTACGAAGGAGTTTCCCCAAATGACAACACTGTCTGGAGCCTCTGCAGCAAACCAGCTCGCCGTCGCCAACCCATGGTCGATGGTGCCCCCGCTGGGTAACCTGGACGCCTACATTTCTACAGCCAACCGGCTGCCGCTGCTCACACTCGAGGAAGAGCAGGGATTCGCGCGCAAGCTGCGCGACAACAACGACCTCGAGGCGGCCGGTGCCTTGATTCTTTCGCATCTGCGCTTGGTCGTGTCTATTTCCCGCCAATACCTCGGCTACGGTTTGCCTCACGGCGACCTGATCCAGGAAGGGAACGTCGGCTTGATGAAAGCGGTGAAGCGCTTCGACCCTGACCAAGGTGTGCGGCTGGTGAGCTATGCCATGCACTGGATCAAGGCCGAGATTCACGAGTACATCCTGAAGAACTGGCGCATGGTCAAGGTCGCGACGACCAAGGCCCAGCGAAAGCTGTTCTTCAACTTGCGCTCGATGAAGCAGGCCTACAAGGCCAACGATGCAGCCGCCAATGGCGACACACATCGCGCGACGCTAACTGAAAGCCAGGTCACGCAAATGGCCGAGAAGCTGAACGTCAAGCGCGAAGAAGTGCTCGAGATGGAAATGCGTCTCTCGGGCGGCGACGTGTTGCTCGACCCGAGTCCGTCGGACGATGGCGAAGACCAGTTCGGCCCGATCGCCTATTTGGCCGACGCGACACAGGAACCGACGGCGCAGCTCGAATCGCGGGCTCGCGACCGGCTGTCGAGCGACGGCATCTCGACCGCGCTCGAAGCGCTGGACGAACGCAGCCGACGTATCGTGGAGGAGCGCTGGCTCAAGGTCAACGACGACGGTTCTGGCGGCATGACGCTGCATGACTTGGCTGCGGTGTACGGTGTCAGCGCCGAGCGCATTCGCCAGATCGAAGTGGCGGCGATGAAAAAGATGAAGAAGTCGTTGGTGGCTTACGCCTGATCTTCTTGCCCTCACAAAGCAAAAAGCCCGACGGTGTCGGGCTTTTTTTTGGCTTTCAATCGGGGGCGGCCATGAGAGCAACCCGACAGGCTCAAGACGATTTCAGCAAAGCCTTCACGTCGGCCACCATCGCCGGAACACCCGAGCCGTAGCGCGCATAGAGGCGCAGCCGGCCCTGCGGGTCGTACAGGTAGCTCGCAGCCGAGTGGTCCATCGAATAGCTGGTCGGCGTGGTTCCGTCGACCTTCTTGTAATAAGCCTTGAAGTCTTTTGCCGTCACGGCGAGCTGCTCGGGAGTAGGAATCAGCGCGACGAAGCTTGGATCGAACGCGCCCATGTACGCCTTCATGACGGTCGGCGTGTCACGCGCCGGATCGACCGTGATGAAGAGCACTTGCAACTTGTCGGCATCGGCACCGAGCGCTTGCTTCACCTGCGCCATCTCGGTCATGGTCGTCGGGCAGACGTCGGGGCACTGCGCATAACCAAAGAACAGCACGACAACCTTGCCCTTGAAGTCGGCCAACGTGCGCACCTTGCCATCCGCGTCGGTCAGCGAAAAGTCCTTGGCATAGTCAGCGCCGGTCATGTCGACCGCATTGAATGTCTGCTTGGCTTCCTCGGTGCAACCTGAAATGCCAACGCCTGCAGCCATCGTCACACCGGTCCACGCCGCGGCCAGTGCGATCGCTTTGAGCGCGTTGCGCTTGTTCATGAAAAGGGTCCGTTTAAATCAGGTAGTGATCGACCAGCAGCGCCGCAAACAGCACGCTCAAGTGGATCAACGAAAAGCGGAATGTCTTGCGCGCCAACGCATCCGAATAGTTGCGCCACAGCGCGAAGGCATAGCCAGTGAAACCGATGCTGACCGCAATGGCCACCGCAAGATAAAGCCAGCCGCTCATGCCGTAGATGAACGGCATGAGACAGGCGGCGAACAACACGCAGGTATAGAGCAGGACCTGCAGCCGCGTGAACTCGTTGCCGTGCGTCACGGGCAGCATCGGCAGACCGGCCTTGCGATAGTCCTCGACGCGATAGAGCGCGAGCGCCCAGAAGTGCGGCGGCGTCCACAAGAAAATAATCAGAAAAAGAATGAGCGCATCGGCGCTGACTTCGCCGGTCATCGCAGCCCAGCCCAGCACCGGCGGCATCGCGCCCGAGGCACCACCGATCACGATGTTTTGAGGCGTCAGCGGTTTCAAGATGAGCGTGTAGATCACGGCATAGCCGACGAAGGTGGCGAAGGTCAGCCACATGGTCAGCGGATTGATGGCAAACCACAGTACTGCAGAGCCCGCTGCACACAACACCGCCGAAAAGATCAGCGCCTGCCGGTCGCTGAGCTGACCGCGAGCCGTCGGGCGCCATGCGGTGCGTTTCATCTTGGCATCGATGCCCTTTTCAACCAGACAGTTGAAGGCCGCGGCCGCACCGGCCACCAGCCAGATGCCGACACACGCCAGCACGCCGCGCTGCAGATCGCCCCAGCCCGGCACACCGGGAACCGCCAGCACCATGCCGATCAGCGCGCAGAAAACGATGAGTTGCACCACCCGCGGCTTGGTCAGCGCGTAAAACTGGCGGAACACGTTGGCAGTGCTGGTCTGCTCCAGGGGCAATGGGGTGCTCATGCAGCCTCCCAGTCTGGGCCGTTGTTCGATACCCGCGGCTGAGGGTGCAGGTCCGCATCGGAACGCGCAGGCGCGGTAGCCGTTTCGGGCTTGCTTTCACACAATGTCCATGTCAGGACGACCGCCAGCGCGGCCGCACCGCCGGTGTGCAGCACGGCGGCTGCCAATGGCCAGCCCAGCAGCACATTGCCAAGCCCGGTCGCCAACTGCAGCAGCGCGAGCCCCGCCAGCCAACGGCCTTGTGGCCGCAGCGCGGGGATGCGATTCAGGCGCCACGCCAGAATGCCGATCGCACCGAAGACCACGTAAGCCATCAGGCGGTGCACGTAATGAATGGCCGTGAGCGCGGCGAATTCGATCGGCACCCCGTCCGATGTCATGCCGAGGTGACGCCAGATTTCAAAGCCCTGCGCAAAATTCATCGCGGGCCACCAACTGTCTTGGCAGGTAGGGAACTGCAGACAGGCGACCACTGCATAGTTGGTGCTAACCCAGCCGCCGAGCGCAATCTGCAGCACCAGCAGGGCGGTCGTCGCAATCAACCCGATGCGGAGCGTTCGACCAAGGGCTGTCGGCGTGCGCCCGGAAGCGATTTGCTGGTAGCGCACAGCCTGCACGCACAACATGGCAAGCAACCCGATGGCCCCGAGCAAATGCAGTGTGACGATGGCCGGGTAGAGCTTCCAGGTCACGGTCAGGGCCCCGAACGCGCCCTGCATGCAGACCCATACCACTGTGACCGCCGGCCAGACGGTGCTGAGCGGAGCAGTTTCGTGCAACGGCATCGTGGCCTCCGATGCCCGCGTGACACGCAGCGAAAGACGCTGGCGCCTGCGCGCCATCAATGTCGCCAAGGCCAAAGCGACGATCAGCGCTCCCACGCCTGTGGCACCGTAGCGATGAATCATCTCGACCCACGCCTTGCCGTGCGTGACCGGTCCGGTGGGTTGCGCAGCCTGCGCTGCTGCGATGTCATGTCGCGCACCGACCGGGCTGGCATTGCCGTAGCAACCGGGCCAGTCGGGGCACCCCAGGCCGGAATCGGTCAATCGGGTGAACGCACCGAACAGCGTCAGATCGAAGGTGAGAAACAGCGTGAGGACGGTGAGCGCGTGCAACCGCCGCGCTGCGCCCGCGCTGGCGTTGCGACGCCAAATCCACAGCAAGGGACCCAACGCAAGCAGCGCGCCGGCCACTATCAGCCAGACGATCGGTGTGAGGTCGTAGAGCGCTTGGGTGTTCATGGCATCGACGTCATCACGTCAGCGGTTGGGTTCATCCCAGGAAGCAGAGGCGCGAAGCAACCGATCGAGATCGCGCTTGGCACGCGTGGCGCCTTGCGTATCCATGCTCGCCGGAAAACGCATCATCCAGTTGCCCATCGGATCGACTACGTAAAGATGCTCGCTCAAGCCATGCCCGGCACCCGGTACCAGCCATTGCGCCAGCTCGGCGGCGGGCAAGCGAAGAACCGTCGCGCCGCGGAGTCCATTGTCGAGACGCTCTGGAATCGGCGCCGTATCGCTCACGAGCCAAACCCGGTCGAGGCGGTCTTTTTCGCGACCAAGGCCTTCGCGCATCTGGCGTTGCAAGTAGAGCTGCTGCTCGCACAAAGAATTGCACGCTGCATCAGCCACGGCAACGAGCAACCACTGCCCCTTGAGAGTCTGCAGGTCGACGCGCGCACCGTCACGCCCGGTTGCACTGAATGCAGGCAGCGGCTGCTGCGGATCGATCAGTTCGCCGTAAACGCTACGGCCTTCCGGCCGGACCACGTAATAAGTGAAGTAAGACGCGACGATCGGTGCGGCACAGCACAGCATGACTGCGATCATCTTCCAGCGCCCCTTGACCGTGCGGCGCGCGCCGTCGCCTTCCGGCTGCTGCGGCGAAGGCATCGAATGCACGGTGAGCGACAACGGTTCGTCAGCCATGCGGTGCACGACTGGTTTTGCGCCAGGGGGCGATGAGTTGAAACCAGACATAGAGAAGTGCGACAAGGGCCGAAAGGGCGAACCACTGAAATGCGTAGCCGTAGTGCCGTTCGATTCCCAGCGCCGGCGCCGGCCAATCGCGCTGCAATCCTTCGGAAGCCGACCCGGACTGCTGCAGCGAGAGATCGGTGCGGAGCGGCAACCCGGTTTCGACGCGAAACGCTTCAAGATCTAGATTCTGCCGGATCGCATAAGACCCTTCGGGCGCTGCCATGGCAGCGGCGGCAACCGATGGGGAGGCGACAGCCGATGCGGTACCGGAAGCGCTTGAACTGGCCGCAGCAGACGAAGCGGCCGCATCAGGTGGCACCACAACAGCGCTCTTGCCAAGTTCCAGTAAATGCGACGGCGGCGGCGCGATGCGCCCGACCACTTCCACCAGGCCGGCAGGCGTTTGCACTGGCTGCAGTTGCGTACGGTTCTGGAAGTTGCGCTGGATCCAGCCGCGCTGCACCATGACTGTCTGATTGCTGCCCTCCAATGCAAAAGGTGTCAGCACATAGAAGCCAGGCACGCCGTGCATCTGCCGGTTGTCGAGATAGACGGTTTGGGCTCCGAGCCACAGGCCGCGCAACCGCACGGGCCGCAGCATCTCGTCAGAACCCTTGTCGGTCGACAGAAACGTCTGTTGATCGAGCTCTGGGCGCCGGCTCTGCGCCTCGCTTTCGGCCTGCATCGCTTCTTTTTGCGCTGCGCGCGACAGTTGCCAGCGCCCGAGCGACGCCGTCGCGGCAATGGTCAGGATGGCTGCGATGGCGATGACCCAGAAACGGCCTCTCCGTGCGCCTTTCCACTCCTCGCTGGAGCGGGTGGGGGCAGCGCGACCGCTAGTCTGCCCGCGCATATCGGCATCGTGGTCTGGATCGCCGTTCAGCACGGGAGAAGGGCTGGTCGGCCGATAATGTGAGTCATGAAATATGTCATCGCCTTGGCGTTCGTGGGCATCCTGGCGAGCTTGGGATTTGCGCTGTTCTTCATGCTGAAGGACGGTCGCGACGGCAGAGCCAAGGGGGGCGGCATGGTGCGCGCCCTGACTGTTCGGATCGGCCTCTCGGTGGTTTTGTTCCTGTGCATTCTGATTGCCTGGAAACTCGGGTACATCCAGCCAGGGGGACTGCCGGTCGGCAAGTAGGTCTTGCCGGCGAGCATCGCCGCTGTTGATACACCACGCCCATGAAAAAAGCGCCTTGCGGCGCTTTTTTGCTGTGCCGTCGTTACCCGTCAAAGCCAATAGACCAACGTGTAGAGGCCCAGCCAGACAACGTCCACGAAATGCCAGTACCAAGCGGCGCCCTCGAAGCCGAAATGGCGCTCTGGCGTGAAATGCCCTGAGCGAAGGCGCAGCGTGATGAACAGCAGCATCAACATGCCGATGAAAACATGCAGCCCGTGAAAACCGGTCAACATGAAGAAAGTCGAGCCATAGGCGCCGGAACTCAGCTTGAGGTTCAGCTCGGTATACAGATGGTGGTACTCGTAGCCTTGCACGCCCAGGAACAGCACCCCGAGCAGCACCGTTACCCACATGAAGCGGATGCATTGGGCGCGATGACCGGCGCGCAACGCATGGTGGGCGATGGTGAGGGTCACGCCGGAAGTCAGCAGCAGCGCGGTGTTGATCGTGGGCAGCCAGAACGGCCCGACAGTCTGAAAAGGCTCGACGAGATCGGCAGGAGCGCCGGTTGCGCCCGCAGCCATGCTGGGCCACACCGCTTTGAAGTCAGGCCACAGCAGCGCATTGTCCAAGCTGCCCAGCGCCGGAAGCGCGTGCGTGCGCGCCCACCACAGCGCCGTAAAGAAAGCGCCGAAGAACATCACTTCCGAAAAAATGAACCAGCTCATGCTCCAGCGGAAGGACAAGTCAACCTTGTGGCCGTACTGGCCGCTTTCGCTCTCCGCGATGGATTCGCGAAACCAGACGAACAGCGTGGCCAACCAGATCACCATGCCCATGGCGAGGACGTAAGCGCCCCACTCATGGCTGTTGATCCATTGCGTCGCGCCGAAGATCACGAACAGCAGGCCGAGTGAGGCCATGACCGGATAGCCCGAAGGCCCGGGCACGAAATAGTAGGGCGTGGTGCCGTGCGTGGTTGAGCTCATATCAGGTCCTGGCTTTTTCTCTCGATTCAAATTCTTATGAAAGTGGCGCCTCAGGGCGCGACCACGAAGCGCACCACCAAGATCAGGCCGCCGACAAAGACGATCACGCCCGCAAAGGCCACGACGATGATGTGCAAGGGGTTCAGCTTGGCCAAATCTTCCTGGTAGGCACTGTTCTTCCGAACGCCGAAGAATGACCAACCCACCGCCTTGATGGTGCCCAGGAGTGAACCTTTACGCGGCTGCGGCGGTGCTTTCACGAATTGGGCCCCAGCGAAATGGGGGCCGTAGCCACCGGTGCAGGTGGCGTCTTGCCACCCACTTCGAAGAAGGTATAGGACAACGTGATCGTCTTCACGTCCTTCGAGATCTTCGGATCGATAACGAAAGCGACTGGCCATTGCTTTTTTTCGCCCGGCTCCAACGTGTACTGATTGAAGCAAAAGCATTCGAGCTTGTTGAAATACTGGGCCGCTTGCTGTGGCGCATAGCTTGGAATAGCCTGCGCAGCCATACGCCGGTTTTGCGAATTCTGGAACTCGTACATCACAGTGTTCAATTCACCCGGATGGACCACCAGTGAATTGAGTGCGGGCTTGAATTCCCACAGTCCTCGCGCGTTGGCGTCGAACTCGACCGTGATGGTGCGGCTTTTGTCGACCTGCGTATTGTCGGGCAAGCGTACGTCGGCGCCTCCAGTGGCGCCACCGGGAACCCTGAGTTCGGCGACTGCCAGCACGTTGATTCCCGTGACCTCACAGATCGTTCGGTACAAAGGCACCAGTGCATAGCCGAACGCGAACATGCCAACTGCGATCACGGCCAGCTTGCCGACCATACGTGCATTTTCGCGGCGGGTGCGTAGCGGCAAGCCCATACGTCCTTCAGCGGCTGAACCACACCATGCGAACGATGAAACCCACGAAGAAAAGCACCGCGATGGAGGCCAGGGTCAGGCCCATCCTGCGGTTGTTCTTCTTTTGTTCAGGCGTCATGGTGCGGACAGATCAGGCCAAGATGCGGGTGGCGGTCGGATCAAGCCGCGGAGGCGTTTCGAAGGTATGGAATGGCGCAGGAGAAGGCACTTCCCACTCGAGTCCTTCAGCGCCTTCCCACGGTTTTTGCGTGGCCTTCTCGCCTTTGCCGCGCATGACAGGCAGCACGACGAAGAAGAAGAAGTAGACCTGCGCAAAACCGAAGAAGAATGCACCGACCGACGCCACAGCATTGAAATCAGCGAATTGCATCGGGTAGTCAGCATAGCGTCGAGGCATGCCCGCGAGACCGAGAAAATGCATCGGGAAGAAGGTAACGTTGAACGAGATCAGCGACCACCAGAAGTGGATCTTGCCGCGCGTCTCGCTGTACATCACGCCTGTCCATTTCGGGCTCCAGTAATAGAAGCCGGCGAACATGGCGTACAAGGAGCCGGCCACGAGAACGTAGTGGAAATGCGCAACGACGTAGTACGTATCGTGAAGCTGGATGTCGATGGGGGCGACCGCGAGGATCAGCCCACTGAAACCGCCCATCGTGAAGACGAAGATGAAGCCGACCGCGAACAACATCGGTGTCTCGAAGCTCATCGAGCCCTGCCACATGGTCGCGATCCAGTTGAACACCTTGACCGCTGTCGGCACCGCGATCAACATCGTCGCGTACATGAAGAACAACTGCCCTGTCAACGGCATGCCCGAAGTGAACATGTGGTGCGCCCACACGATAAACGACAGGATGGCGATCGACGAGGTCGCGTACACCATCGAGGCGTAACCGAAGAGCCGCTTGCGGGCAAAAGCCGGCACTATCTGGCTGACGATGCCGAAGGCCGGCAAGATCATGATGTAGACCTCGGGGTGACCGAAGAACCAGAAGATGTGCTGGTACATCACCGGATCACCGCCGCCAGCGGGGTTGAAGAAGCTTGTCCCGAAGTGCCGATCGGTCAACGTCATGGTGATCGCGCCGGCCAGCACAGGCATTACGGCGATCAGCAGGTAGGCCGTGATGAGCCACGTCCAGCAGAACATCGGCATCTTCATCAGCGTCATGCCGGGGGCGCGCATGTTGAGAATCGTCACGATGATGTTGATCGATCCCATGATCGAAGAGGCACCCATGATGTGCATCGCGAAGATGCCGGCGTCCATCGATGGGCCCATCTGCAACGTCAGTGGCGCGTACAGAGTCCAACCGGTCGACGGCGCTCCACCCGGCATGAAAAAGGAACTGACCAGCATGAGCGAGGCAGGGATCAGCAGCCAGAAGCTGAAATTGTTCATGCGCGCGAAGGCCATGTCCGAAGCGCCGATCTGCAGTGGCACCATCCAGTTGGCGAACCCCACGAACGCCGGCATGATCGCGCCGAAAACCATGATCAGACCGTGCATGGTCGTGAACTGATTGAACAATTCCGGATTAAGGAACTGCAGTCCAGGCTGAAACAGCTCAGCGCGGATCAGCAGCGCGAGCACGCCGCCGATCATGAACATCGTCAGGCTGAACAACAGGTACAGCGTCCCGATGTCCTTGTGGTTGGTGGCAAACACCCAGCGGCGCCAGCCGACTGGCGCTCCGTGATGTTCGTCGTGCCCATGGTCGTCGTGGCCGGCCGCGTGGCCGTGGGGATCGAGGACTGCGCTCATGAAATCTTCCTTGGCAATTCGGGGATCGGCCGGCTTACTTGCCGCGCTGCGCCAGCACTTCGGCCGGCTGGACCAACTGCCCTGTCTTGTTCGACCAGGTGTTCTTGGTGTATGTGATGACGGAGGCGATGTCGGTGTCGCTCAGCTTGGCCCATGACGGCATCGCGCCGTTGTTCTGACCCTTCAGCAATACTTGAATCTGAATCGCGTGATCAGGATTCAGCACCTTTTCGTCGCCGTCGAGCGCCTTGATCGGGCCGGCGCCTTTGCCATTGGCCTGATGGCAAGCAGCACAGTTGCCCGCGTAGACCTTTTCGCCGCGCGCCAGCATGTCGGGCAAGGTCCAGACCTTGGTCGGATCGTCGAGCTTGGCCGCCGCTTCTTTCTTCTTGCCGGCAACCCAGGTGGAGTAGTCCGCTGCCGAGACCACTTTCACATGAATGGGCATGTACGAGTGCTCTTTGCCACAGAGCTTGGCACACTGCCCGTAGTAGTCGCCCACCTCTTGCGCACGAAACCACGTATCCCGCACGAAGCCCGGAATTGCGTCCTGCTGGATTCCGAGCGACTGCACTGCGAACGCGTGGATCACGTCCTCCGCCGTCGTGATGATCCGGACCTTCTTGTCGACCGGAACGACCAGCGGGTTGTCGACTTTCAGCAGATAGTCGGCCGGCGGCGCTTCCCCGTTCGGGCCCTTGGCGCCGTTGTTGGACATGGCACGGTGCGAACTGTCTAGCGTCGAGATGAAGGCGAGGCCTTCGCCCTCCCCCTTGATGTAGTCGTAGCCCCACTTCCACTGGTAGCCGGTCGTCTTGATCGTGAGATCGGCGTTGGTCGTGTCTTTCTGGGCGACAAGCACTTTGGTGGCGGGCAGTGCCATTACGATCACGATGAGGAAAGGAACGATAGTCCAGATGACTTCGACCACCACCGACTCATGAAAGTTGGCCGCCTTGTGTCCTGCCGCTTTCCGGTGCTTCCAGATCGAATAGAACATGATCGCGAAAACGGCCACGAAGATGACGGTGCACAGCACCATCATTGCGTTGTGCAGAAAGTACTGTTCCTGGGCGATCTTGGTCACGCCGACCGGCAAATTGAGCTGGCGAACGGAAGGGCCGCCAGCCAGATCGCTGACTGCATGTGCCGCGCCGCTGAACGCCGCGCCGGCCGCCAGCAGCAGATTCGCCGGCTTGTACTTTTTGCGCCAATTGCTCTTCATCGTGTTCACTTCTTGAAAACCAGTTAACCCTGTGACCGCATGTCGATGCCCGCTTGCGCACGCCTGCCTATTCAGGCGCTGCGCAATGCCATGCGAATCTCGCGCGCCAGCGCCGCGCGCAGCTCGGGGCGCACATAGCGCCCCACCCTGACCGAACGACCTTGTCCTGAAACTTCGATCAGCGAGCGGTCGCCCGCCTGCGGCTCGATCCGTACTTGATGCGGCAAAAATTCTGCCCGCTCATAGTGGCCGCCGTTCTCCAGTTCGACCACCAGCCGGCCACCCTGCAAGGCAATCTTTTCTCCGTCGGTCGCATGCCGCGCATACAGCATGAAAGCAACGCCGACCGCTGTCAGTTCGAGCCACGCGAACGGCAACACCAGAGGCGCCCCGTTGACCCAAAACACCGTGCCGATGCCGAGCGAAATTACGCACAGCGACGCATAGAGCCAGCCGAGCTGGCTCGGCGTGACCGAGCAATTGCGCTTCAAAAACCAGTGGATGCTCTGGCCTGAAACAGTGGCAAATCGAAACACGGAATTCGTCAAGGGGCGAGTTCGGCAAATCGGTGCGCCGCGACTGTCAGACCGATGTCCGATTAGCCTCGATCACGGGCCAATTCCCGCGAGTTCACGCATCGGCGGATTGTAGCGGGTGGTTTGTGCGCTAATCCCATCAGCCCGGCCGTCCGCGCTGCAGCATGGTGCGCATCTCGCGCAACGAAACCGCGCTTTCGGACGAAAGCGAAACGCGTGGAGTCGGCTTGAAGGCATGGCCGTAGATGATCTCGAAGGTCAGCGTGATGCGCCCTTCGTTTTCGGCGATGCCATGCAATTCGCTTAAAGCATCGCCCAGCCGCCTGCGCCAGCCTTTGCCGCGCAATTGTGCAAACCGCGCAGGATGCAGGTTGCGCCCGAGCGTGCGAAGTTCGGCCAGCGCCGCCTCCGGTGTGGCCCAAGTCAGCACGATGCGCTCCATGTCCATGACAGGCTCGGCAAATCCAGCGCCGACCAGCATGTCACCCCAGTCGTGCATGTCGGTGAACTCATGGCCGGCTGGCGGCCAGCCATGGCGTGCATAGAGGGCACGAAGCTCATGCACCGTGTCGGGGCCGAAACACGAAAACATGAGGAAGCCGTTGGTGGCGACCGAACGATGCCATTCGCCGATGAGCGCTTGCGGATCGGCCGCCATATGCAGCGCCATGTTGGCCCATAGCAAATCGACGCCAGTCTCAGGCAAGCTATCGAATCGCGCGGCGCCGCCCTGCCAGCGGCGCGCGTTCCACCAGGGGACCGACACGGCCGCGGCGGTTCGCTCGACCAGCCCGCGCTCCTGCTCCACGACATAGGAAGCCGCCTTGGGATAGCGCTTCGACACCAGTGCGTGCGCCTCGAGCCCACCGTGCAGCGGCGACCAGTCGGCCCACGTCGCGGGCTGCGCCTTGATCCACTGCAATCGGTCCTCCATGCGTCGACCGATTTCTTCATGCAGCCAGGGCGATCCTTCTGCGGGAACCCAGCGCAACCAGCGTGCTGCCGCCGCGGGGTCGATGGTCGGCGGGCGTCGTTCGGGAGCAGTGGACATGGGTCGGCCAGTATATTGAGCGATGTCCGGCCCTTGGCTCGCAGGCCTTTTGCGGCCGATCTCTTCATTGCGTCCTGCCTGGCTCGAGCATCTGCCGAGCCAGTGCGCGGTGTGCCGCGCGTGGCCGTCGCGTCGCATGTGCGATGACTGCGTGATGCGCTTCGCGCCGCCGACGCTGCGTTGCCGGACCTGTGCGTCGCCGCTGCCCGATGGCCTTTCGCAGTGCGGCGACTGCGTAAAGCAGGCCCCGCCGCTCGATGCTTGCATGGCTGCGTGCGCCTACGTCTGGCCCTGGCCGGAATGCATCGCGCAGTTCAAGTTCAGAGGAGACGCCGGCTGGGCTGCTCCGCTCGCGACCTTGATGCGCAGCACACCTTGGGTCGAGCCGGCGCTCGATGCGTGCGACCTGGTGCTGCCGATGCCGCTGTCGCGCGAACGGCTGCGCGAGCGCGGTTTCAATCAGGCGTACGAACTGGCCTGTCGCCTGGCGCCCAAAAGGAAATGCGACGCGACCTTGCTGCTACGCACGCGTGAAACGACGGCGCAGAGCGGACTGACGCGCGCCGAGCGGCTGCGCAACCTTCAAGGCGCTTTCGCGTTGGAGCCCCTGCGCGCGACGGCGGTGCAAGGCAAGCGCATCGTGCTCGTCGACGATGTGATGACCAGTGGCGCATCGATGTTCTCGGCGGCGCAGGTTCTGCGAACGGCCGGCGCGGCGCACATCACGGCCGTCGTGCTGGCGCGCACCGATCCGCCTAGCTGATCGGCAGACCTTCGGGTGTCGCGCCCGTTGCGACAATGCGTGGATGTTTCATATCGTCCTGGTCGAGCCCGAGATTCCACCCAACACCGGCAATGTGATTCGCCTTGCCGCCAACACCGGCTGCATGCTGCATCTGGTCGAGCCGCTGGGGTTTTCCATGGATGACCGGCTGCTGCGCCGTGCCGGACTGGACTATCACGAGTACGCCGAAGTGCGCCGCTACGCCGGCTGGCAGCAATTGCTCGACAGCGAATCACCACCGCCCGATCGCATGTTCGCGCTCACGACGCGCGGCAGCCGTCCGGTCCATGAGGTGGCATTTGCAGACGGCGACTGGCTGGTGTTCGGTTCGGAAACCAAGGGACTCGACCCCGGATTGCGCGAGTCATTCCCCCAAGCGCAGCGACTGCGGCTGCCGATGCGAGAAGGCCAGCGCAGCCTGAACTTATCGAACGCGGTGGCAGTGACCGTGTTCGAAGCCTGGCGACAGATCGGGTTCAGATAACCCGATCTGCGCTGCATTACTTGTAGCGACGCACCACCGACTCGGCCACGCACGCCGGCTTGGGCGAGCCTTCCAGCTCGATCGTCGTTTCCCAGGTCATCTGCAGACCGTCGTTGGCAATCGGCTCCGATGTCAGAAGCTTCATGCGCCCGCGCAGCCGACCGCCGACAGGCACAGGCGCCATGAAGCGGACGCGATTCAAACCGTAGTTCACGCCCATGCGCGACTCGGTCACTTCGAAAGCCGCTTCGTAGAACTTCGGCAACATCGACAGCGTGAGAAAGCCGTGCGCGATCGGCCCGCCGAAAGGTCCAGCCTTGGCGCGCTCAACATCGACGTGAATCCACTGATGGTCGCCCGTCGCGTCAGCGAACCGATTCACCTGCTCCTGCGTCACGGTGATCCAGTCGCTCACCGCGACCTCCTGGCCAACGCAGTCGGCAAGATCCTGAAGGGTCTGGAATGTTTTCATGGCGGCACTCTAGCGCCGCGTCGGTCGGCGCGGCTGTCTGAAGCGTGACAGGGCTTGCCCCGATTGCGCTATGTTCGCGAGATGAGCTCAACCACCGCAACGGCTTCGAAGTCGCCCACCATTTATTTGCTGGCGGCGCATCCGCACTGGCGCGACTCGCGCGTCAATCGGCAGCTGGTGCGAGCCGCCCGCGGCGTCGAAGGAGTCGAAGTCAACGACCTCTACGACAGCTATCCCGACTATGCGATCGACGTCGAAGCCGAGCAAGCCAAGCTCGCTCGCGCCGATCTGGTCGTGCTCATGCATCCGATCCACTGGTATTCGATGCCGCCGCTTCAGAAGCTCTGGCTCGACGAGGTCTTGAGCTACGGCTGGGCTTATGGCACCGGAGGCACCGCGCTGGTTGGCAAGGACTTGTGGCTGGTCGCCACCACCGGCGGCCCTGAAGAGAGCTACCACCCGCAGAGCTACAACCGCTATTTCTTCGACGCGTTTTTGCCGCCCTATGAGCAGACCGGCGTCCTCTGCGGCATGCGCTTTTTGCCGCCGCTCATATTGCACGGCGCCCGCAGCGCAAGCGACGACGAGGTCCAGTCGCATGTCCAGACTTTCTCCGAGCGACTGGGCAGCTTTCCGAACTGGCCCGAGATCGACGCGCTCGGCGATTGCCCAACCTGCGTGGTACCGCCGACCGACCGGCCGCAAGAGGATGAGGATGCAGCGGCGATGTCGCGCGAATTCGGCAAGGCGCTGAGCAATGTTCCCGCTGCCATGTCCGGCACGGCAGAAAGCGCCTGAGCATGGAACACGCACCGGTCTGGCTGACGAGCAGCCTCATCTATCTGGGCGCCGCCGTATTGGTGGTGCCGCTTTCCAAAGCGCTGGGCCTCGGTTCGATCATCGGCTACCTGGTGGCGGGCATTGCCATCGGCCCCTGGGGACTCGGACTGGTGTCGAGCGTCGAGGACGTGCTGCACTTTGCCGAATTCGGCGTCGTGTTGATGCTCTTTCTGGTTGGGCTCGAACTGGAGCCCAAGCGGCTCTGGAACTTGCGACGACCGATCTTCGGCTGGGGCCTGGCGCAGGTCGCGAGCTGCGCCGTCGTGCTCTTCGGTATCGGCTGGTTGGCCGGCGCCGAATGGCGTGTCGCGCTGGTCGCCGCGCTGGGGCTCGCGTTGTCGTCCACCGCCATCGCCTTGCAGGTTTTCGGCGAGCGCAACCTGCTGAAGACCAGCAGCGGCCAGGCCGGCTTTTCGATCCTGCTGTTCCAGGACGTGGCCGCCATTCCGATCCTCGCGCTGCTGCCGTTGCTGGCCGGCGCTGCCGCTGGTGCACAGCAAGTGACAGGCCTCGACCGGCTCTTCGAAGGCCTGAAGATCGTCGGCGTGATCGCCGGCATCGTGTTGGGCGGCCGGCTCGCGTTGCGCCCCTTGCTGCGCTGGATCGCCCGCAGCAAAACGCCCGAAATCTTTACTGCCACCGCGCTGCTGTTGGTCGTCGCCATCGCGGCGCTGATGCAGTTCGTCCACCTGTCGATGGCCCTCGGCGCCTTCTTGGCCGGCGTGCTGCTGGCAGAAAGCGAATACCGACGCGAGCTCGAGACCGACATCGAGCCCTTCAAAGGCTTGCTGCTCGGACTCTTCTTCATCGCAGTGGGTATGTCGATCAACTTCGGCGTGTTGATCGCGCAGCCGCTGATGATGGCTTTGCTGGTCGTCGGCTTCATGGTCGTCAAGCTGGTGGTGATCTACGCGCTCGCCAAGGCGATGGGTATCCCGTACCAGCAGCGACCCGTGTTCACGTTGCTGCTGGCGCAGGGCGGCGAGTTCGCCTTCGTGGTGTTCCAGGCGGCCGGGCCCAACGTGTTGCCACCGGAAGTGACGTCGCTCCTCATCGGCGCGGTCGCGTTGTCGATGTTGTTGTCTCCATTGCTGCTGGTCGCAATCGACAAGTGGGTGCTACCCCGTTACAACGAATACGCGAAGAACGCAGGGCCGAAGATCGACGAAATTTCCGAGCAGCAGGAGCCCAAAGTGCTGATCCTCGGGTTCGGCCGCTACGGCCAGATCATTGGCCGCATGCTGTGGTCGCAAGGCCTGCCGCTCACCGTGCTCGATCACGATTCGGACACGGTCGAAGGCCTTCGTGAGTTCGGTTTCAGGGTGTTCTACGGCGACGCCACGCGGCTCGACCTGTTGCGCACAGCTGGCGCCGCCACGGCGCGGGTGGTGGTCGTGGCGGTCGACGACATCGAACAGTCGCTCACCATCGTCGACTTGTTGCGCGAGCACTTTCCCCAAGCCCGTGTGGTGGCCCGCGCACGCAACCTCAGGCACTTGTACCAATTGCGCGATCGCGGCGTGGAACACATCGAGCGCGAAGTGTTCGAGTCATCCCTGCGCAGCGCGCGCGCCACTCTTGAAGGGCTCGGCTGGCCGGCGTACGAAGCACGCGAAACGGCAATGCGGTTTCGCGCCCGGAACATCAAACTGATGGACGCGACCTATCCGCACTACAAGGACCGGGCCAAGGTGATCGCCGTGGCCAAGGAAGGCCGTCAGCAGTTCGAAGAACAGATGACGAAGGAACGCGAGGAGCGGCAGAAGCGGTCGGGAGTCGACTGGGGCAAGCTGGAATCGGAGGAAGAGCAGAGCTTGCCCTGAGGGATCCGGGACTGCGCGGACCGATCAGCGCACAGGGGCCCTCAGCTGGCAACCGCCTGATCCAGCCTCAACAACCGCACCGCATTCCCCTTCAAGATCCCCGGCACCACTTCCGGCTTGAACCCCGCCCCTTCGAAGTCTTTCAGCCACTTGTCGGGGGTGATGAGCGGGTAGTCGCTGGCAAAAAGAATCCGGTCTTTGAGCAGCGTGTTGGCGTATTGCACCAACTGCTTGGGAAAATACTTCGGGCTCCAGCCAGACAGGTCGATCCACACGTTGGGCTTGTGCGTCGCCACGCTCAATGCTTCGTCTTGCCACGGAAAACTTGGGTGCGCCATGACGATCTGCATGTCCGGAAAGTCGATGGCCACATCGTCCAGATGCATCGGGTTGCTGTACTCCAGGCGCAGTCCGCCACCGCAACGCATGCCCGAGCCGATGCCGCTGTGACCGGTGTGAAAAACGGCGGGCAAGCCGTACTCAGCAATGATTTCGTACAGCGGCCACGCCATCTTGTCGTACGGGTGAAACGCTTGCATCGTCGGGTGAAACTTGAAGCCCTTCACACCATAGTCTTCGATCAGTCGGCGTGCCTCGCGCGCGCCCATTTTTCCCTTGTGCGGATCGATGCTGGCGAAGGCAATCATGATGTCGCTGTTCTTCTGCGCAGCCTCGGCGATCTCTTCATTCGGGATGCGCCGGCGACCGGTGTTGGACTCGGCGTCGACCATGAACATCACCAGCCCGATCTTGCGTTCGCGGTAGTGGTCGATGCTCTCCTGGATGGTCGGCCGCTTGCCCGCCTTGAAGTACTTGTCTGCGGCGCGGTCGTACTCCTCGCCGTAGTTGTCGAACGGGTTCCAGCAGCTGATTTCGGCGTGCGTATGGGTGTCGATGGCAACGAGGTTGGCGTGGTCCATGGCGCTGTCTCCTATTTGTGGTCGGGCTGAGGGTAAGTCCCAATGTCGAGGTCGACTTTGCGCCTTGAATTGGTTATCTTGCATAACCATAATCGAAGCCAACACGGATTGCAATCATGACTCACCCCGATCTCCAGCTAGAAATCCTCGACGACGTCGCCGTGGTTCGCCTCACACGCATCGCCAAGCGCAACGCGCTGTCCGACGGCCTCATCCTGGCCTTGCGCGACGCCTTCGAGAGCCTGCCCGACACGGTACGCGCCGCAGTCGTCGACGGCGAAGGTCCGCACTTCTGCGCCGGCCTCGATTTGAGCGAGCTGAAAGAGCGCGATGCCGGCCAGGGTATGAAGCATTCGCGCATGTGGCACGCCGCTCTCGAGCGCGTGCAATACGGGCCGGTTCCCGTCATCGCGGCACTGCACGGCGCGGTGGTCGGCGGTGGGCTCGAGCTGGCCAGCGCCTGCCACATCCGCGTGGCCGACACCTCGACCTTCTATGCGCTGCCCGAAGGCTCGCGCGGCATTTTTGTCGGCGGCGGCGGCTCGGTGCGCATCCCCAAGCTCATCGGCGTGGCCCGCATGACCGACATGATGCTCACGGGCCGCGTCTACAACGCCGAAGACGGCGAGCGCGTCGGCTTCGCGCAGTACCTGGTGCCCGAAGGCACCGCATTCGACAAGGCGCTCGAACTCGCCAGGCGCGTGGCCAAGAACGCGCCGCTCACCAACTACGCGCTGATGCACGCGCTGCCGCGTATCGCCGAACAACCGGCCGACCAGGGCTTCTTCACCGAAGCGCTGATCGCCGGCATTGCACAGAGCGCACCCGAAGCCAAGGAACGCGTGCGCGACTTCCTCGAAGGCCGCGCTGCCAAGGTCGCCAAGTCATGAGCACGGGCGCAGCCCCCAGATATCGTTCGCTCGCCTTCGGCGTCACGCGCGGGGTGCTGCGCGAAGGCGCATCGGGTACGCGTTACCTGAGCGCCGAAGCACCGTTGGTGGCAAGCGCAGAACGCATGACCGACCGACTCGTCCATTGGGCCGAAGTCGCGCCCGATCGCACCTTTGTCGCGCGCCGGGAGCGCAAGGCCGATGGCAGCACCGGCGCATGGCGTCATGTGACCTTTGCGGAGGCGCTGCAGCATGCGCGGCGCATCGGGCAGGCGCTGCTCGACCGTGGGTTGAGCGCCGATCGGCCGCTCGCCATCCTGAGCGAGAACGGCATCGAACACGCACTCCTCGCGCTGGGTGCGCTCTACGTCGGCGTGCCGCACTGCTCGGTGTCGCCGCCCTACTCCGTCGTCAGTCAGGACTTTGAAAAACTGCGCCACGTGCTCGACACGCTGACGCCCGGCCTGGTGTTCGCGAGCGATGCGGCACGCTTCGGCCGCGCCATCACCGCAGCGGTACCGGCCGACACCGAAGTCGTGCTGGGCGAAGGCTCGATCGAAGGGCGCGCTGCGCTGTCTTTCGCCGAGCTCGATGCCACCGTCGCAACGCCGGCGGTCGATGCCGCGATGCGCGCCACCGGGCCCGACACGATCGTCAAGTTCCTCTTCACCTCGGGCTCGACCAAGCTGCCGAAAGCGGTCATCAACACGCACCGCATGTGGTGCGCCAACCAGCAGCAGTTGCGCCAGTCGATTCCGGCGCTGGAAGACGAGCCGCCGGTGCTGATCGACTGGCTGCCGTGGAACCATACCTTCGGCGGCAACCACAACGTCGGCATCGTGCTGGCCAACGGCGGCACGCTCTACATCGACGACGGCAAGCCGACGCCGTCGGGCATGGCCGAGACGCTGCGCAACCTGCGCGAGATCGCGCCGACGATGTACTTCAACGTGCCGACCGGTTTCGAAGCCATCGCCAACGCGATGGAAACCGACACCGTCCTGCGCAAGAACCTGCTCTCGCGTGTGAAAATGTTTTTCTATGCCGGCGCCGCGCTGTCGCAGCCGATCTGGGACAGCCTGCATCGCACGCAGGAAGCCGAAGTCGGCGAGCGCATCGTGATGGGCACCGGGCTCGGCATGACCGAGTCGTCGCCCTTCGCGCTCTACATCACCAGTCCGCAGGTGTCGTCCGGCGATCTGGGTTTGCCGGCACCCGGCATCGACTTGAAGCTCGTCGAGGTCGACGGCAAGACCGAGGTGCGCTACCGCGGGCCGAACATCACGCCTGGCTACTGGCGCGCGCCCGAAGCCACCGCCGAAGCCTTCGATGAAGAAGGCTTCTTCTGCACCGGCGACGCGGTGACCTGGATCGACCCTGACGACATCCACAAGGGCCTGCGCTTCGACGGCCGCATCGCCGAAGACTTCAAGCTGGCGACGGGTACCTTCGTGAGCGTCGGCCCGCTGCGCGCGAAGATCATCGCGGCCGGCGCGCCGTACATCCAGGATGTGGTGCTGACCGGCATCAACCTGAAGGAAGTAGGCGCGCTGATCTTCCCGACGCAAGCCGTGCGCAAACTCGCCGGCTTGCCCGCCGATACGCCGATGCAAGACGTGCTGCAGAGCACGCCGGTGCAGACCTACTTTCAAGACGTGGTCGACACGCTCGCGCAACACGCGACCGGCAGTGCCAATCGCATCGCGCGGGCGCACCTCGTGTCCGTGCCGCCCTCGATCGACAAGGGCGAAGTGACCGACAAGGGATCCATCAACCAGCGCTCGGTGTTGAAGCATCGCGCTGTGGAGATCGAGGCGCTGCACACCGGCGCGCTGCCGTACACCTTGCGACCGACACCCCGAGGAGACAAGCAATGAAGATCGAAGGACAAGCCGCACTGGTCACGGGCGGCGCATCGGGCCTGGGCGAAGCGACCGCACGCGAGCTCGCGCGCCTGCGCGCCAAAGTCGCCGTGCTCGACCGCAACGCTGAACTCGCAGCGAGGGTCGCGGCCGAGATCGACAAAGAATTTGGAGAAGGCTGCGCCGTGGCGTGCGCCTGCGACATCACCGACACCGCGAGCGTGACCGCCGCGCTGGACAAGGCCGCTGCCGCGCACGGCCCGGCGCGCATCCTGATGAACGTCGCGGGCATCGGCAGTGCGAAACGCATCGTCGGCAAGGACGGCAATCCGGCGTCACTCGAAGACTTCGTGCGCGTGGTCAATATCAACCTGATCGGCGGCTACAACATGGCGCGGCTCTTCGCCGCGGCCTGCGCCAAGCTCGATCCACTCGACAACGGCGAGCGCGGGGTGATGCTCTTCACCGCTTCCGTCGCCGCCTTCGATGGCCAGGTCGGCCAGCAGGCTTACAGCGCATCGAAAGGTGGGCTGGTCGGCATGACCTTGCCGATGGCGCGCGACCTGGCGCAGCACGCCATCCGCGTGTGCACCATCGCGCCGGGCTTGTTCGCAACGCCGTTGCTGATGGAACTGCCCGAACCAGTGCAAAAATCGCTGGCTGCATCGATCCCGTTTCCGCCGCGGCTCGGCAAGCCTTCGGAGTTCGCCGAGCTCGCCTGTCACATCGTCACCAACGGCCACCTGAACGGCGAAGTGATTCGCCTCGACGGTGCGTTGCGAATGGCGCCGCGCTGAGATTGCGGCCACCCGCTTCTCATTCCAATTCGCTCCCTTAGAGACAGTCAGATGAAGTTCACCAAAACCATCCTCGCTACCGCGTTCGCACTGATGACCATGGCCGCGCACGCCGACCTCACCATCGGCGTGGTGCAACCCCTGACCGGCCCGGCCTCGGGCCTCGGTATCCCCGTCAAGAACGCGGTCGCCCTCTGGCCCAAGACCATTGCCGGTGAAACCCTCAAGGTCATCGTGCTCGACGACGCGAGCGACCCGACGGCCGGCGTCAAGGCGACGCAACGCCTCATCACCGAAGACAAGGTCGACGTGCTGGTCGGCTCGACCGCCACGCCGGTAGCGATTCCGATGGCCGAAGTGGCTGCCGAATCCGGCACGCCGCAAATCTCGACCGCACCCGCATCGCTGCCGCCCGGCAAGGACAAGTGGATGTTCCGCCTGCCGCAATCGAACGCGGTGATGGCGGTCGCGGTCGTCGGCCACATGAAGAAGATGGGCGTGAAGACGGTTGGGTTCCTGGGCTACACCGATGCCTACGGCGAAGGCTGGCTGAAAGACTTCACGGCAGAAGCCGAGAAGAACGGCATCAAGATCGTCGGCACCGAACGCTTCGCCCGCGCCGACACCGGCGTGACCGCGCAAGCGCTCAAGCTCACCTCGGCCAACCCCGACGCCATCCTGATCGTCGCCTCGGGCAGCGGTGCGGGCATGCCGCAAAAGGCCATCATGGAGCGCGGCTTCAAGGGCAAGGTCTACCAGACGCACGCCGCCGCCACGCAAGACCTGATGCGCACCGCAGGCAAGGATGCCGATGGCGCCTACGTGGTGTCCGGCCCGGCCGTCATCGCCGAGCAACTGCCCGACAGCCATCCTTCGAAGAAGATGGCGATCGCCTTCGTCGAAACCTACGAGAAGGCTTACGGGCCGGGCTCGCGCAACCAGTTCGCCGGCCACGGATCGGACGCGCTCGTCGTGCTCGAAAAAGCGGTACCGATCGCGCTTAAGAAGGGCAAGCCCGGCACGCCGGAGTTTCGCGCTGCACTGCGCGATGCGCTCGAAACCATGGGCCGTACGGTGCTGGCGCACGGCGTCATCAACTGGTCGCCGACAGACCATTGGGGCTACACCAACGAAACCGGCGTGATGCTGAAAGTCGTCGACGGCAAGTTCAAGGTCGAGCAGTAAACACACACACGCAGAAAGCCGGCCCGTCACGTTATGGATTTTTCGATCGCCAGCATCCTGACGCTGGACGGGCTCACCAACGGCGCGATCTACGCGCTGTTGGGCATGGGCATCGTGCTCGTGTTCACCGTCACACGCGTCATCTTCATTCCCCAGGGCGAGTTCGTTGCGTACGGTGCACTGACCCTGGCGATCTTTCAAACCGGAAAGGTGCCGGGCACGGTGTGGCTGCTGATCATCCTGGCGGCGGTCGCGGCGCTGATGGAGCTGGTCACGACGTGGCGGCACCGTGGCGGCAACGCTGCAGCCGCAGCGCCCGCCCTCAAGGCGGCACTCAAGACCTTCGTCATTCCGGCGGTGATCTGCGCGGTGTCGGCCTGGGCCGGCCCGCGCAATTTGCCGCTGGCGGTGCAGGGATTACTCACGATCTGCATCGTGACCGCCTTCGGTCCGCTGGTGTACCGCGTGGCATATCAATCGCTGGCCGGATCGAGCTCGCTGGTTCTGCTGATCGTCTCGGTCGGCGTGCACTTCGCGATGACCGGACTTGGACTCTTGTTCTTCGGCGCCGAAGGCTTTCGCAATCCGTCGTTCTGGGATGTGCGCTTTGCGCTCGGCCCGCTCAACCTGAGTGGGCAGACGATCATCATCTTCGGCGCGGCGGCGGCGTTGATCGTGCTGCTGTGGCTCTTCTTCGAGCGCAGTCTGTATGGCAAGGCGCTGCGCGCGACCGCGGTCAACCGGCTCGGCGCGCGGCTCATGGGCATCTCGACGCAGAACGCGGGACAGCTCACCTTCGCGATGGCCGGCCTCATCGGCGCACTGTCGGGCCTGCTCATCGGGCCGACCACGACGATCTTCTACGACTCCGGTTTTCTGATCGGCCTCAAGGGTTTCGTGGCGGGCGTGATCGCCGGCCTGTCGAGCTATCCCGGCGCGCTCCTTGGTGCGCTGGCGGTCGGCATCATCGAATCGTTCGGCTCGTTCTGGGCCAGTGCTTTCAAGGAAGTAATCGTGTTCACCATCATCTTGCCGGTGCTGCTGTGGCGCTCGCTGGCGAGCGGTGGATCGGACGAGGAGCACTGACATGACACTTGATTCCACTCTCGATTCACTGCCCACCGGGCCGGCACGCAGGAACGTTGTGCGGGCCTGGGGGCCGCTGCTCGCCATCCTCGTCCTGGTCGCGCTGCCCCTGCTGCCGCTGCCCGACTTCTGGATCCTCCAGCTCAACTACATCGGCATCTACGCGTTGCCCGTACTCGGCCTGGTGCTGCTCACCGGCGTCGGCGGCCTGACCTCCTTCGGGCAAGCCGCCTTCGTCGGCATCGGCGCATACACCACAGCCTATTTGACGGTGAACCTGGACATGTCGCCGTGGTTGACGCTCTTCATTGGCCTGGGCCTGACCGCTCTCAGTGCGGCCTTCATCGGCGTCATCACCCTGCGCATGTCGGGCCACTACCTGCCGCTGGCGACCATCGCCTGGGCGCTGGCGCTTTATTACCTCATGGGCAACCTCGATGCGCTCGGCAAATACGACGGCATCCTGGGCGTCAAGGGCCTGTCGCTGTTCGGCTTCGAGTTCGGCAAGCAGCGGATCTTCTACGCGCTGGTATGGGCGCTGGTGCTGATCGCTTCCTTCGCCGTCATACGGCTGCTCGATTCACGCAGCGGCCGCGCCATCCGCGCGCTGGCCGGCGGCTCGCAGATGGCCGAGGCGATGGGCGTCAACACGCTGCGCTTCAAGATCGGCATCTTCGTGCTGGCGGCGCTGTTCGCGTCGGTGTCGGGCTGGCTCTATGCGCACTTCCAGCGGACGGTGAACCCTTCGCCGTTCGGTCTGAAGATGGGCATCGAGTACCTCTTCATGGCCGTGCTGGGCGGCGCGGCGCACGTGTGGGGCGCAATCGCCGGCGCCGGCATCGTCAAGCTGCTGGAAGACCAGTTGCAGGTGCTGCTGCCGCGGCTGATCGGCACCAGCGGCAACTACGAACTCATCGTCTTCGGCATCATGATCGTGCTGGTGCTCAAGTACCTGCCGGACGGCGTTTGGGCCTTCGTCGACCGGCGCCTGCCGCGACCGCACCGGGCGCGAGACTGGGGTGACGGCGCTAACGTTACCGAGTTGCCCACACGCACCCGGCCGGCCGCCGGCGAATTGGTGCTCGACGTGCAGGCGATCCACAAGACCTTCGGCGGACTGGTGGCCGTCAACGACATCAGTTTTCAGACGCGCGCCGGGCAAGTCGTCGGGCTGATCGGGCCGAACGGTGCGGGCAAGTCGACCACGTTCAACCTGGTTACCGGCGTGCTCGGGTTGTCCGGCGGCACGGTCAAGTTCCGCGGTGAGCGCATCAGCGGCCTGCCATCCCGCAAGATCGCCGAGCGCGGCGTAGCACGCACTTTCCAGCACGTGAAGATGGTGCCCGACATGACGGTGCTGGAGAACGTCGCACTCGGCGCGCATCTGCGCGGCCGCAAGGGCGCCATCGCCGCGATGCTGCGCACCGACCGCGGTGAAGAACGCGCGCTGTTTCGCGAAGCCGAGCGCCAGCTGCAGCGCGTCGGCATGGGCGACATGACGAACGAACTGGCCGGCAACCTCGCGATGGGCCAGCAGCGGCTGCTGGAGATCGCCCGCGCACTCTGCGCCGACCCCGCCTTGCTGCTGCTCGACGAACCCGCCGCCGGCCTGCGCCACAAGGAGAAGCAGGCGCTGGCCGAGGTGCTGCGCGGTCTGCGTGCAGGCGGCATGAGCATCCTGCTGGTCGAACACGACATGGGCCTGGTGATGGACATCTGCGACCACATCGTGGTGATGGAGTTCGGCACGCATTTGATGGAAGGCACGCCCGGCGAAGTGCAGCGCAGCGACAAGGTGCGCGCGGCTTATCTGGGCACGGAACACTGATGACGACACCTCTTCTCCAGATCCGAGACCTGCATGCCGGCTATGGCCGCGCCGAGGTGCTGCACGGCATCGACCTGCAAGCCGGCGCGGGCAGCGTCGTGACGGTGATCGGCCCCAACGGCGCGGGCAAGTCGACCTTGCTCAACGCGCTCATGGGGGTGCTGCCGGCCAAGGGGGTCATCGAGTACCGCGGGCAGTCGATCGCCGCGCTGTCGCTCGAAGAGCGGGTGATGCTCGGCATCGCGCTGGTGCCCGAAAAGCGCGAGCTCTTCGGCACCATGCCGGTGGAAGACAACCTGGTGCTGGGCGCGTTCCGGCAGGTGCGCATCGGCAACCGGCAATGGCGCGACCAGATCGACCAGGTCTACACGCTGTTTCCCCGCCTCAAGGAGCGACGCACGCAATTGGCAGGCACGCTGTCGGGTGGCGAGCGGCAGATGCTGGCGGTGGGCCGCGCGCTGATGTCGCGGCCATCGCTCCTGATGCTCGACGAGCCGAGCCTGGGGCTGGCGCCGCTGGTGGTGCAGGAGATCTTCCGCACGGTGAGTGCGCTGCGTGCCACCGGCGTGACCATCTTGCTGGTCGAGCAGAACGCACGCGCTGCGCTCGAAGTGGCCGACCACGGGTATGTGCTGGAGATGGGCAGCGTGAGCCTCGAAGGCGCGGCGCGCGATTTGGCAGGGGATTCGCGGGTCATCGATACCTATCTGGGCGCTGCGCGGGCCTGAGCGCAAGCGCGATCACATGAACTACCAACCCAACCCCGAAGACGTCCGCTTCGTCCTGCACGCCGTGCTCGACGCGACGCCGCAACTCCGTGCCCTTGCACCATTCGCCGAGATCGACGACGACCTGCAGATTCAGGTACTCGACGAAGCCGCGAAGTTCGTCGCCGAAGTCGTTGCGCCGGTGAACCGTGCGGGCGATGAAATCGGCTGCCGCCTGGTCGATGGCGAAGTCATCACGCCGCCCGGTTTTCGTGAGGCCTACGCAGGCTTTCAGCAAGGCGGATGGCCAGCCCTGTCAGCTGCGATCGAAGACGGCGGACAAGGCCTGCCGGGCGTGCTGGAAGCGATCGTGTTCGAGTGGTTGAGCGGTGCCAACCACGGCCTGACGATGGCGCCGGGCTTGCTGCACGGTGCCTATGAATGCCTGAGGCACCATGCCAGCGCTGAACTGAAGCAACGCTATCTGACGAAGATCGCGACCGGCGAGTGGCTCGCCACGATGTGCCTGACCGAAGCGCATGCCGGCAGCGACCTGGGCCAGGTGCGCACGCGCGCCGAGCCGCAACTCGACGGCAGCTATCGCGTCAGCGGCGCCAAGATTTTCATCTCCGGCGGCGAGCACGACCTGACGACCAACATCGTTCACCTGGTGTTGTGCCGGCTGCCGGATGCACCCGCAGGGCCCAAAGGGTTGTCTCTGGTCCTGATCCCGAAGGTGTTGCCCGACGGCCGACGCAACGCGGTGCAGTGCGACCGCATCGAAGAGAAGATGGGCCTGCATGGCAGCTCGACGTGCAGCATGCGTTTCGACGGCGCGGAAGGCTGGCTGATCGGCGAGCCGAACCACGGTTTGGCCGCCATGTTCGTCATGATGAATTCGGCCCGGCTGCACTGCGCGATGCAGGGCATCGGCCTGCTCGACGCCGCCTGGCAAAAGGCCGATGCGTATGCCAGCGAGCGGCGACAGATGCGCGCGCCGGTGCAAGCGAACGTCGCAGCGCCAGCATCGCGCGGCGCTGAATCGGCTGACCTTATCGCCGAGCACCCAGCGATGCGCCGCATCCTCGATACGCAACGCGCCTGGATCGACGGCGCCCGCGCCATCGCCTACCGCACCGCCATTCAACTCGACGTTGCAAAGCACGCGTCGGACGTCAAGACGCGCGACCGCGCGCAGCGCTGGTGCGCCCTCGTCACGCCGGTGATGAAAGCCGCCTGTACACAGCAAGCCTTCAGCGGCGCGAGCGAATGCCTGCAGGTCTTTGGCGGCCATGGCTACGTACGCGAGTGGGGCATCGAACAGGTGGTGCGCGATTCGCGCGTGACCATGATCTACGAAGGCACCAACGAGATCCAGGCGATCGATCTGCTGGTGCGCAAAGTGCTGGTCGACGGCGGCACGGGCATGTCGGGCGTGCTGATCGAGATGCGTGACCAGCTCGAGGCCTCGCGCGAAACCGATGCCGACGTGCAGCGGCGTCTCGCCCAGTTGCGCTATCTCACCACCACGCTGGCAATGGCCGCCCACATCGATCCGGTCCTGCCTTACGAGGTGGCCGACGACTACCTACGGGTCGTCATGATCGTGATGCTGGCATGGGCCTGGGCGCGCATCGACGTGGCGGCGGCAGTGGCCAATGTCGAGTCGAGCCGCTGGTCGCGACCTGCAGCGGCATTCCGGCGCTGGGTACTGCCCGAATTCGACATGCGGCTCGGCATCGTCAAGCGCGCGTGCGACGGGGTGATCGCGGCGCAGGCCGAGCGGACGACCGCTCCGACGACCGCGTGACGCAGGCAGATCGCGGCGCTACGCTCGGCACATGACCACCGCCCGAAAAAAATCAGCAACGGTCGCTATGTCGCAAGCCGAGCATCCCGCTGCCGCCGCCGCCGCCGCGTCGCGCCACGACCGCACCGATCGCCTCGACAGCCGGGTGCTCGAAGAACTGGTCGGCTACAACACGCGTCGCGCCTGGTCGATGATCAGCGCGGTGTTCTCCGAGCGCATGGCGCCGTACGGACTGAAGCAAGTCGATTTTTCAGTGCTGTCGCTGCTGGGGCACAACCCCGGCGCGACTTCACGCCAGCTCTGCAGCACGCTCGACATCCTGCCGCCGAACCTGGTGAGCCTGGTGGCGACGATGGACAGCCGCGGGCTGATCGAGCGGCGCCCGCATCCGCGCGATGGCCGTGCGGTCGGCCTCTACCTGACTCCCGCTGGCGAGAAGCTGGTGCACGAAGCCGAGCAGGCCGTGGTGCAGCTCGAACTGGAGGCCAGCGCCCGGCTCACCCCGCGCGAACGGGACACGCTCATCAAGCTGCTACAGAAAATCTATCTGTAGGCTGAAGCGGGCGCCGGCGCCGATCTCGGCCGCGTCTCAGGCCGGGTCGCGCACGTCGGCCACCGGCTTGCTGCCGAAATCCGGCCGTTCGAGGTAAGCCAGCACCTTGGTGGCGGCCGCATCGGGCGAGTCGAGCAGCCCTTTCTCCTGCATATCGACGAAGCGACCACGGTCTGCGAAGAGGGCAGGATCGGTGGCGCGCATCTGCACCTGCATGTCGGTGTCGATCACGCCCGGTGCCAGCGACACGATGCGTGCGCCGTTCGGCGCTCCGGCTTCTTCGAGCGCCACGGCGCGCGTGAAGTGGTCCATGCCGGCCTTGGCGGCGCAGTACGAGGCCTGGCTCGCCATCGCGTTGCGCCCGAGGCCCGACGATATGTTCAGCACCTTGCGCACGCTGCGCCAGTCTTTGGTCGCATGCAAGAAAACAGAGGTCAGCAGCAACGGTGCCTCGAGGCCGACGCGCATGGCTTGCGCAAGCACCGCCACGTCGGCCGTGGCCAGCGGACGCGGATCGCCGATGGTGCCTGCGTTGTTGATGAGCGTCACCTCGTCGAACGCCTGACCGTCTTGCAGCGCGAGCCACGCCGCCACGCGTTCGGCCGCAGCCACCGGGTCGGCCAGGTCTTGCTCCCATTGCTCGAGACCGGTGCCGCGTGAGCTCGCCTGCTCCGCGAGTGAGGGATCGCTGCGGCGCGAAATGCACAGCAGCTTGTTTCCCGGCTGCAGCAGGCGGCCGGCCATGGCGCGACCCATGCCGCGCGAGGCACCGGTAAGAATGATGAGACGTGATGTGGTCATGGGGTGAGCTCCGGGTCGGCGGTGCATGAAAAAGGAAAGGCGCCATCATGCACAAGCCACCGGCGCGCGTTACAGCGGCGAGCTGATCGGCAATCCGCCGCTCGGCTATGCGTCGCTCAGGCTGGGTGCATTGGGTGCGGCTTCAGGATCCGACAGTGCCACGGACGGCACCGGTCCACAGCTCTCGGCGATCGTGCGGCTGCGGACTTCGTTAGTGGCTTTTTTCAGCGCGAGGCCGGTCCGGTCCATCCGCTTCGGCGCCCCGGGCTGCCGGCCGCTTCGAACTGGCGCGCGTTAGTGTCTATCGAGTCATCGAGCCTGCCCAGCAGCGTCACCGTTTCCTGAACCCGGTTCGCCATCTCGTCACCCAATTGCTTGGGCGACCGGCTGACCACTATGACGATCAAAATTCCGGCGCCGACGACAGAGAAAAGCCCTGCGAAAAACTCCGCTTGTGTAAACAGTTCCATGGTCATTTCTCCGTTGCTGACGCCGATGAGCAATTTGTCGAACAACGAGTCTCACATGTGACGCGCGGAGTTCCTATTCGCCTTTTGGCTAACTCGCCCGTATGCTTTTCGGCGCAGCCCGTCCGCATTAAAACTAAAGGCCTCAAACCTCGGCGTGAAGAACACGATATGGTCCTTTCACGCCGCACAAAGCGCGAGGGATAACACCGAGAAACAAAAACAACACGAAAAGGTCAGACGCGCTCGAGGATGACCGCGATGCCCTGACCGACGCCGATGCACATCGTGCACAGCGCATAGCGGCCGCCACCCTTGTGCAACTGGTTCACCGCAGTCGTTGCAAGCCGCGCGCCGCTGGCGCCCAACGGATGGCCCAAAGCAATGGCACCCCCGTTGATGTTGACGCGTGCGTCGTCGTCCTTCAAGCCGAGCAGCCGCAGCACCGCGAGGCCCTGCGCCGCAAAGGCTTCGTTGAGCTCGATCACGTCCATCTGGTCGATCGTCAAGCCAGTGAGCGCCAACACTTTTTGCGTGGCAGGTGCCGGGCCGATGCCCATCACGCGGGGTGGCACACCGGCCGTCGCCATGCCGACGACACGCGCACGGGGTATCAGACCATTCTTGGCCGCCATCGACTCGCTCGCCAACAACAACGCACACGCGCCATCGTTCACGCCGCTGGCGTTGCCGGCCGTCACGGTGCCATCGGGCCGCACCACGCCCTTGAGCTTGGCAAGTGCTTCCATCGTGGTGTCGCGCGGATGTTCGTCCTTGCTCACAACGATGGCCTCTCCCTTTTTCTGCGGCACGGTGACCGGCACGATCTCGCTGTCGAAGAAGCCCGACTTCTGCGAAGCGACAGCCCGCTGCTGCGATGCGAGCGCCATGCGGTCTTGCGCTTCACGCTCGATCTTGTAGTCCGTCGCAACGTTCTCGGCGGTCTCGGGCATGGAGTCCACGCCATAGAGCTCTTTCATTTTCTTGTTGATGAAGCGCCAGCCGATTGTCGTGTCGTACACCGCGTTGGCGCGACCGAAAGCGCTCTCGGCCTTGGGCATCACGAACGGTGCGCGGCTCATGCTCTCGACGCCACCGGCGATCATCAATCCCGCCTCGCCGGCCTTGATGGCACGCGCTGCGGAGCCGACTGCGTCGAGCCCCGAACCGCAGAGCCGGTTGATCGTGGCGCCGCCGAGTTCGAGCGGCAGTCCGGCCAGCAACGACGACATGCGCGCCACGTTGCGGTTGTCTTCGCCGGCCTGGTTGGCGCAGCCGTAGAGCACGTCGCCGACGGCTTGCCAGTCGACTTGCTTGTTGCGCTCCATCAAGGCGCGCAGCGGCACGGCGCCAAGGTCGTCGGTGCGAACGCTGCTGAGAGCACCGCCGTAGCGGCCGAAGGGTGTGCGGATGGCGTCGCAAATAAAGGCTTCGTTCTTGCTCATGGTCTTGTCTCTTTCAGGTAGTTGTCAGGCGGCGATCGGAAGGCCGACCAGCTTCTCTAATTCATCGTGGGCGAGGCCTTCGACCTTGTCGATCAGCTTCAGCCCATCGGGCGTGCATTCCAGCGTAGCCAGGTCGGAATACACGCGCTTCACGCACCCGATGCCGGTCAGCGGATAGGTACATTCCTTGACCAGCTTGCTCGCACCCTGCTTGGTCAGCAGGTCCATCATCACCCAGGTCTGCTTGGCGCCGATGGCAAGGTCCATGGCACCGCCGACGGCCGGGATCGCGTCTTTTTCGCCGGTGTGCCAATTGGCCAGGTCGCCGGTGGCCGACACCTGGAAAGCCCCGAGCACGCAGATGTCGAGATGGCCGCCGCGCATCATCGCGAAGCTGTCGGCATGGTGGAAGAAAGAGCCGCCGGGCAGCAGCGTGACGGGCTGCTTGCCGGCGTTGATGAGGTCGTAGTCTTCTTCGCCAGCCGCGGGCGCGGGGCCCATGCCGAGGATGCCGTTCTCGCTTTGCAGGATGACTTCGCGCCCCGCAGGCAAGTGGTTGGCGACGAGCGTCGGCTGGCCGATGCCGAGGTTGACGACGGCGCCGTCGAAGATGTCTTGTGCAACGCGGGCAGCGAGCTGGTCTTTGGTGCGACGTTGGTAGGTTGCGGTTGTGGTGGTCATGATCATGCTGCCTTCTTGAAGCCACCGGCCTGCGTGGCGACACGCTCGATCTGGACGACCTGGTGAACGAAGATGCCCGGCGTGACGATGGTCTCCGGGTCGAGCGTGCCGAGTTCGGCGATCTCGTGCACGGTGGCGATTGTCTTTTTCGCGGCCATGGCCATCACCGGGCCGAAGTTGCGCGCGGCCTTGCGATAGACCAGGTTGCCCCAGCGGTCGCCGCGCTCGGCCTTGATGAGCGCGACGTCGCCTTGAATCGGGTACTCGAGCACGTACTGAACGCCATCGATGACGCGCGTTTCGCGGTCGCCCGACAACTGCGTTCCGTAGCCGGTTGGGCAAAAGAATGCGCCGATGCCAGCACCTGCTGCGCGAATGCGCTCGGCAAGATTGCCTTGCGGTACCAGTTCGAGCTCCAGCTTGCCGGTGCGGTACAGGCCATCGAACACCTGGCTGTCGGCCTGGCGCGGAAAGCTGCAGATGATCTTGCGCACGCGGCCCGCCTTGAGCAGCGCAGCAAGTCCCGCCTCGCCGTTGCCGGCGTTGTTGTTGACGATGGTCAGGTCTGTTGCGCCTTGTGCGATCAGGCCGTCGATCAGTTCGTTGGGAATGCCGGCGGTGCCGAAGCCGCCGATGAGAACGGTCGAGCCGTCCTGGATGCCGGCCATCGCTTCAGCGATGGAGCGGGCGATCTTGTTGATCATGGAATTTGTCTCCTGTGGGTTAGGGAACAGTGAGGGAAATTACCGAGAAATCCGTCTGCGTGTTCGCTCATTGTTCGACTGCCAACTTGTTCGCATATAGAACAATTGTTCTTATAATGAATTTTAGGAGATCCACTGCGCCATGGCAACCACCGCGAAACAAACCGACACGCCCCGCCCTGGCGATACCTATGTGCAGTCGTTCGCGCGCGGCCTCGAGGTCATTCGGTCGTTCAACGCCAGCGCACCGCGGCAAACACTCAGCGAGGTCGCCGCGGCCAGCGGGCTCACGCGAGCCGGCGCACGACGCATCCTGCTCACGCTGCAGACTTTGGGCTATGTCGAGAGCGACGGCAAGCTCTTCGCGCTGACGCCGCGCATCCTCGACCTCGGCTTTGCCTACCTGTCGTCGATGCCGATCTGGAACCGCGCCGAGCCGGTGATGGAGGCGTTGGTGCAGCAGGTGCACGAGTCGTGCTCGGCCGCCGTGCTCGACGCCACCGACATCGTCTACGTGATGCGCGTGGCCACGCAAAAGATCATGAGCATCAGCCTGGGCGTCGGCTCACGGCTGCCAGCCTGGTGCACGTCGATGGGCCGGCTTCTGCTGTCCGACCTGGACGATGCCGAAGTGCTCGCGCGGCTCGAAGCCGCACCGCCGGAAGCGCTGACCAAGCACACCGTGACCGATGTCGATGCCTTGCTCGCCAAGGTGGTTCAGGCCCGCAAGCAACGCTGGTGCCTTGTCAATCAGGAACTCGAAGAAGGGCTCATCTCGATCGCCGCGCCCATCGTGAATCGCTCTGGCCGCATGGTCGCCGCGCTCAACATCAGCGGGCAGGCCAATCGCACCAGTGCCAAGGTGATGCAGGAGACCATGCTGCCGGCGCTGCTTGCCTCGGCGCAGCAGATTTCGCGTTTGCTCTGAGCCGCTTCTATCGCAGCACCGCGCTCTATCAGCCGAGGCCGAGCATCCGCCGATTCATCGCGGCACCTGCGCCATCGCCACTGCTTGACTTGTCACTTGCATCGCCAGCCGCGAAGTCATCGAAGGCTCGGTCCGCCACCCGAATGATGTGCTCGGCGATGAACGTCGCGCCTTCCCGCGCGCCGTCTTCAGGGTGCTTGATGCAGCACTCCCACTCCAGCACGGCCCAGCCCGGAAAGTCGTATTGCGCCATCTTCGAGAAGATCGCCTCGAAGTCGACCTGCCCGTCACCCAGCGAACGGAAGCGCCCTGCCCGGTTGATCCAGCTCTGAAAGCCGCCGTACACGCCCTGCTTGCCGGTCGGGTTGAACTCGGCGTCTTTCACATGAAAGATCTTGATGCGCTCGTGGTAGTGGTCGATGTAGGCCAGGTAGTCGAGCTGCTGCAGCACGAAGTGGCTCGGGTCGTAGAGCAAGCAGGCGCGCGGATGGTTGCCGACGCGCTCTAAAAACATCTCGTAGGTCACGCCGTCGTGCAGGTCTTCGCCCGGATGAATCTCGTAGCAGACGTCGACACCGGCATCGTCGAAGCGGTCGAGGATGGGCTTCCAGCGCCGCGCGAGTTCATCGAACGCGGTCTCGATGAGTCCCGGTGGGCGCGGCGGCCATGAGTACAGGTACGGCCAGGCGAGCGCGCCCGAAAAGGTCGCATGCGCGGTCAATCCCAGGTTCTGCGAGGCCTGCGCCGCGTACATCAGTTGCTGCACCGCCCACTGCTGGCGCGCCGCCGGATTGCCGCGCACTTCGGGCGCTGCGAAGGCATCGAAAGGCTCGTCGTACGCCGGATGCACCGCGACCAACTGGCCTTGCAGATGCGTCGACAGCTCGGTGATCTCGACGCCGTGACGCGCCAGCTTGCCTTTGAGTTCATCGCAATAGGTCTTGCTTTCAGCAGCGATCCTGAGGTCGATGAGCCGTGGATCGCACGGAATCTGAACGCCCTTGTAACCCAGCCCGGCAGCCCAGGCGCCGAGCGATTCGAGCGTGTCGAACGGCGCGGCATCGCCGAGAAACTGGGCCAGAAAAATGGCGGGGCCTTTGATCGTTTTCATAGTGTTTGTCTCATGGCTCTTGTCTCCTTGCAAAACCGCAATCGGTTCGCGGAATGGTAGGCAATGCTAGCCTCGGCGTCATGTTCAATCCCTCTCAGGAAGAAGTTCGCCGCTTCTTCTGCGACGTCTACGCCAAGCAACGCCAGGGCTTGCCGATGGAGCCGCTCGAAACCATCGCCGCCGGCTGGATCGACGCGCACCCTGAATATGCTGACGACCTCGCCGATGCCGACGCGGCCGTGGCGCGCATCTACGACGGCGCGAACGGACGCGAAAACCCTTTCCTGCATCTGTCGATGCACCTGTCGATCAGCGAGCAATGTTCCATCGACCAGCCGCGCGGCATCCGGCAGGCGGTCGAGTTGCTGGCGGCAAGGCGCGACTCGTTGCTCGACGCGCACCACGAGGCGATGGAGTGCCTCGGTCAGATGATGTGGGAGAGTCAGCGCGCTGGCCGGCCGCCCGATGGCGATGCGTATATCGCCTGCGTGCAGCGCCGCGCCACGCGAGATTGACGGGCGTCGCGCCTAAAGCTGAACGCCGCGCGTGAGCGCGCCGTCGACCACCAGGTTGGTACCGGTGATGAAACTCGCCGCCGGGCTCGCGAGAAACGCTGCAGCGTTGGCCATTTCCTGTGGCGTGCCCATGCGTCCGGTCGGGTTGAGGGCCAGCGCCTGCGCGTAGAGCGTGGGGTTGCCCTGCTCGATCTGGTCCCACACGCCGCCTTTGAAGTAGGTGTTGCCAGGCGATACCGAGTTAGCGCGGACGCGCTTGGCCGCCAGTTGATGCGCCAGCCCCTGCGTGTAGTGCACGATCGCGGCCTTGAAGGCGCCATAGGGTCCGGCGGCGAAGTCGATCTCGCGGCCCGAGACGCTCGATATGGTGACGATGGCCGCGTGCGCGCTGTGCTCCAGTCGCGGCATCGCGGCGTCCACCAGCCTCACCGTACCCATCATGTCGACCTCGAAGCCGCGCTGCCAGCCGGCCTCGTCGTTCGCAATGGCGAGGGCGCTCACGTTCGCGACCACGATGTCGATGCCGCCCAGCGCGTCGCCCGCCGCCAGTACCCAATCCTTGAGCGCGGGCCCGTCGCCGACGTCCACCGCATGGCCGAACACCTTGACGCCGTAGGCCGACAGTTCTGCGACGGTCTGCGCCACCTCGTCGGCGTTGCGAGCACAGATGCCCACGTTCGTGCCCTCTGCCGCGAAGGTCTGCGCAATGGCGCGGCCGATGCCTTTGGTGCCACCGGTGACCAGCGCGTTGAGTCCCTTGAGTCCGAGGTCCATGTGAATTCCTTTGGTTGTGGGCTTCAGCCCGGGGCGAGATAGGTCTTGGAAATGCCGGCGCCGACCGTGTACTTGGGGTCCACGAAATTGCCGAGTCGCACCTGGCCGCATTGGCTCAGCATCATGTAGGCGTCCCAGCGGTCGTATCCGTACTCCGCTTCCATCCACAGCACCAGCTCGCGGTACGCGATGCGGGTGGCGTCTTCGAGCGGACGTGCGCTGCCGATGGCCATGATCACGCGTTCGTTCTCGAGCCGTGGCCAGTCGAGCCGCCAGCCCTTGATGAGATCGACCTGGATGGTGGTGGTGCTGGGGTACTCGACGGCAGTGCCGCAGACCTCGCCGTCGCCCTGGCAGGCATGCGCGTCGCCGATGAAGAGCCGCGCACCCGGGCTCTGCACCGGCAGGTAAGTGATGCTGCCCGGCCCCATGTCGGGCAGGTCCATGTTGCCGCCGTGCTGGTCGGGCGTGAGCGTATTGATGGAATCGATTTCGGGCGAGCAACTGAGCGTGCCGATGTGCGGCCGGTATGGCAGCGTGACGCGCTTGCTCCAGTAGACGCCCTGCTCGTCGAGGTCGATCTTGCGGACGATCTCGGGCAGCGGATCGGTCAGCAGCGCGGTGAACGCCGTGCCGCTGAGCGCACCGAAGTGCGGGATCATTGCGCAGGTGCCACGTGGATTGGGACCACGCGGTGCCATCGACTCGATGTACACCGCGACCACGTCGCCCTTCTCTGCGCCCTCGACCATGATCGGGCCGTTCTGCGGGTTCACGAAGGGCATGGTGAGCACGCGCGAAGGCAGGTCCTGCTCGGTCTTGATCGCACCCTCGAAGGCATCGCGCGTCTCGACCACGACACGGTCTCCGGGCCGAACGTGCAGCACCGGGTCGGAGTACGGACCGATGGTGTAGTGGTACTTGCCCTGCGTCGCTTCGGTCAGCTGGTGAAGGTCGGGCGCGCGGCCCTGCGCCACGCCGCGCGTTCGCATGATGGAGGTGTCGAGCCAGGTCATCGGTGTGCTTCTTTCAGGATGAATTCGGTCGCGCTGCCACTCTATGCTCCGGCCGCGGCACCGGCTTTCGGTATGGTGCGAAAAGCTCAGTCGACTCCCGTGTTGCGAAGTGCACCGCGCCCGGCCTCGAGCAGCCGCACCTTGCGCGTCGGGTCGGCCGACGGTCGGCTCGCCAGCACGGACGCTTAGAGTGCCGGGTGTCGCTGGTGCCAGTCGGTCGCCTGCTGGAAAGCCCAGCCGGCACGCACCAGCAACTCTTCCTCGAAATGGCGCGAAACGAGCTGGAAAGCGACCGGCGTGCCGGCATCGGTGAAGCCACCGGGCAGCGTGATGGTCGGGCTGCCGCTGGTGTCGAGCGGGCAGGTGTAGCGCAGCATCGCCGACATCATCTCGGCGTCGGTGCCGAAGGTCAGCATGCGTTCGAGCGTGGGCGACGCCACGCCTTGCGAGGGCATGAGTAGCAGGTCGATGCCATCGAACATCGCGCGCACCTTGCCGGTGAAGGCCAGGCGGTTGAGCACGATCTTCTGGTAGTCCATGCCGGTCTGCGCGTGGCCCAGGTCGAGCAGGCCGGCGAGTGCCGGGCCGTACATCTCCTTGCGCGCCGGATAGGTCGACTCGTGCACCACCGCGGCTTCGATGCCGCAGAGCGGGAACCAGTCGACGATGACCTGCGCCGGATCGGGAAACGTGACCTCGCGCACCTCGGCGCCAAGCTCGCGCACGGCAGCCAGCGCGCCGGCCATCACCTTGGCGGTGGCGGCATCGACGCCCTCCTCGTTCCAGCGCGAATCGATGCCCACGCGCAAGCCACGCAGGCCACGCTTCATGCCGGCGAGGTAGTTGGGCACGGCCGCCAGGCTGGCGGTCGGGTCTTTCGGATCGGCCCCGGCGATGGCGCCGAGCATCGCGCCCGCATCGGCTGCGCTGCGAGTCATCGGACCGATGTGGTCAAGCGTGGCGGCGAGCTCGAACGCGCCGTAGCGGCTGACGCGGCCCCAGGTCGGCTTGAGGCCGGTGAGCCCGTTGGCGGACGAGGGGAAGCGGATCGATCCACCCGTGTCGGTGCCGAGCGATCCGTAGCAAAGCCCGGCGGCGGTGGCCACGCCCGAGCCACTCGACGAGGCGCCCGACCAGTGCGCTGCGTTCCATGGGTTGACCGGTGGCGTGACGGTCGGATGATGGTCGGCGTAAGCACTCTCGGTGAGCTGCAGCTTGCCGAGAATGACAGCGCCCGCTTCGCGCAGCTTGCGTACCGCCGTGCCGTCTTCGGTCGGCACGAAGTCCTTGTAGAGCGTCATGCCGGCGGCCGTGGCCACGCCTTCGGTCCAGCACAAGTCCTTGACCGCCACCGGCACGCCGTGCAGCGGCCCGCGAATCTCGCCCTTGGCAATCTCGGCCTCGGCCTTGCGCGCGTCGGCCATCGCCTGCTCGGCCATCACGGTCACGTAGCTCTTGAGCGCGCCGTCGACTTTGCCGATGCGGTCGAGTTGCGCCTGCGTCACCTCGACTGGCGAGAGTTCCTTCTTTTGAATGCGCTGGCCGATATCGACCAGCTCCAGGTAATGCAAATCGTTGGTCATCCGTGGACTCCTGTGTATTGACTCATGATTTCGAAATCGCCCAAGTGCTCGCGCGGGATCTCCTCGCCGATCTGGCCGCGCTTGATAACGAGCACGCGTTGCGACACTGCGGCGATGAATTCGAGGTTCTGCTCGACCAGCACGATCGTCAGTTTCATGCGGTCGCGCAGCGACGCCAATGTCTCGGCGATCTCTTCGATGATCGAAGGCTGGATGCCTTCGGTCGGCTCATCGAGCAGCAGCAGCGTGGGCTTGCCAGCCAGCGCGCGCGCCAACGCGAGCAACTGCTGCTCTCCACCGGAAAGCGAGCCGCCGGGCCGATCGAGCAGCGGTTTAAGCCTTGGAAAGTCCTGCAGCAATGCCTCGATCGTGTCGAGCGAGCGCTCGCCGGTCTTGACCAGGCCCATGCGCAGGTTGTCCATTGCGCTCAGCGTCGGAAATATCTCCCGCCCCTGCGGCACGTAGGCCATGCCGAGCTTGGCCCGCGCGTGCGGTGCGTAGCGCGTGACGTCGGTGTCGTTGAAGCGGACCGTGCCGGCCGTGGCGCGCAGTGCGCCGATCAGCGTGCGCAGCATGGTCGTCTTGCCCATGCCGTTGTGACCGAGGATGCCGACCGATTCACCCGCTGCGATGCGCAGCGAGATGTCGTGCAGCACGGGAATAGCGCCGTAGCCGGCGTGCAGACCAGAGACTTCCAGCATTGCGTCGCTCCGGTTCAGTGCGGCTTCTTGCCGAGATAGATCTGCTGGATCAACGGGTCGCTCATGATGCGGTCCGGCGTGTCTTCCATGATCACTGCGCCCTGGTGCAGCACCGTCACCTTGCGCGCGATCATGCGGATGAAATTCATGTCGTGTTCCACCACTACCAGCGCGTGCTGGCGGTTGATCTCGAGGATGAGTTCGGCCGTGCGCGCCACCTCGGCGTCGCTCATGCCGGCAGCGGGCTCGTCGAGCAGGATCAGCGGCGGATCGGCCGCGATCACCACGCCGATCTCGACCCACTGTCGCATGCCGTGCGCCAGCAACCCGGCCTGCACGTTGCGGTACGCGGCCATGCCGACGCGCTCCAACGTTTCGCCGGTGATGCGATTGGCCTGCGCGGTGCTGTTGAGCCGGCGCGCCGACAGCCACACGTTCTCCCACACGCTGAGTCCGTTGAAGAGGCTCGGCACCTGCGTCTTGATGCCGATGCCGAGCCGCCCCGGCTCGTGCGGCTGCATGTTGGAGATGTCCTTGCCGCGGAAAAGGATCTGCCCGGAGGTCGGCTTGACCTGGCCGGTCAGCAGCTTGAAGAAGGTGCTCTTGCCGGCGCCGTTGGGACCGATCACGCAGCGCAGCTCGTTCTCGGCCAACGAAAAGTTGACGTCGCGCGTGGCATGCACGCCGCCGAAGCGCACGTTGAGACCGCGGGTTTCGATCAGCGGCGTCATGGCGTCTGCTCCGAAGGCGTCAGCGTGAGGGTCGGCTCGGCCGTCATGACTGCGACCGCAGCCGATGAAGCGGGCTTCTGCGCAGCGGTGACTGCAGGCCGCCGCGTGCGACGCCACGCGGACTCGAGCAACTGGCCGATGCTCGGCACGATGCCCTTGGGCACCAGCAGCACGAACACCACCAGGATGCCGCCCAGCACCAGGTTCGAGTTGAAGACCTGCTGCGTGCCGATCTGCGAGGTGAGCCACTGGATCGCGACCGCGCCGACTACCGGGCCCACCAATGTTCCCAGCCCACCGACGATGACCCAAATGATGATCTGCGCCGATTGCGCGAGCCCGAAAATCGTGGGGCTGGTGAAGGCGCCCCAGTTGGCGAACAGGCAGCCGGCCAGGCCCGCGATGGCGCCGCCGAGCGTGAAGCTGAAGAGCTTGTAGGCCCGTGCGTCGTAGCCCAGCAGCAGCACCCGTTGTTCGTTCTCCTTGGCCGCGACGATGACGCGCCCGATCTTGGAAGCGATCAGCACACGCAACAAGAGATAAACCATCAGCAGGCAGGTGAAGGTGACGTAGAACAGGTCTTTGGGCGTCAGCACGTTGTCTTGCTGTCCGGGCCAATTGAGCGTTGGAATCGCAGGAATGCCGTTGAAACCGCCGAGCGGGGCGCTGCCGATTCGCCACTCCGGACCGGCCGTCGAGTTGATCAGGTTGAACAGGATCAGCGTGACGGTGAGCGTGATCACGCCCATGTACACGTCCGACAGCCGACCGTAGAAGATCACGTAGCCGAGCAGCATGGCGAACAGCGCCGGCACGACGATGGCAAGCAAGAAGGGCACGGTGCTATCGCCCATGTTCACCACCGCGATGGCATAGGTGTAGGAGCCGAGCCCGAAGAACGCCGCCTGCCCAAAGCACAGGATGCCGCCGAAGCCCCAGATGAAGGCCAGGCTCACCGACAAGATGGCCATCACCGCATAGATCGTGACTTCGATCAGCGTGTAGTCGTCCATCACGCCGGGCAACCCGAACATCAGCGCGATACCGATCGCGAGGCACAACGCGGCACTCCCCCAGGAGTTGGCGAAACGGTTCACAAAGAGCCTTTGAAGAAGCGGCCGGTGATGCCTTGCGGCAGCAGCCGCAGCATGACGATGGCGGCCAGCAGCAGCGCCACCTCGCCCAGCACCGGCGTGGTGACAAAGGTGGCGAGTTGGTTGATGGCGCCGAACAGCGTCGACGCGCCGAGCAGGCCGGCGAGGATCGCCGGTCCGCCGCCGATCACGGTGATGAAGGCTTTGGCCACGAAGGCGGCGCCCATCGTCGGAACCACACCGGTCAATGGCGCGAGCAGTCCGCCGGCCAGCCCTGACAGCGCCGCGCCGACCGCGAAAGTGACGGAGTAGACACGGCTCGGACTGATGCCGAGTGCGTTGGCCATATCGGGTTTCTGCATGGTGCCGCGTGCGATCAGGCCGAACTGCGTGCGCGTCAGCACGAAGCGGATGGCGAGCGACAGCACGACGGCCACCGCGATGATCACCAGCGTGTAGCCACTGACCGAATACGCACCGATCGAAAAGCTGCCCAGCGGCGCCGAGACGCCGGCCGTGGTGTTGCCCGCCACCGATGTGACGATGCCCACCAGCAGCAGCGACAGACCCCAGGTCGCCAACATGGTGTCGACCATGCGGCCATAGAGGCGGCGAATGACCAGCCGCTCCAACACCACACCGACGATGCCGACCGCGATCGGCGCGACGATGAATATCGCGACCCAGAGGTTGATGCCCACCTTGAGCGCGGCGATCACGGCATACGCACCGAGCATCATGAACTCGCCATGTGCGAGATTGATGACCTTCATCATTCCAAAGATGACAGCCAGACCGGCCGAGATGATGACCAGGCTCGCCACCGCGTAGAGCACCTGGATGAAAACGATGAGTGCGAGATCCATGTCGGCGCGCGTCCCTTATCTCTTGATCTAGGCCTTGATCACGTACTGCTGGTTGTCCTTCGGATTCTTGATGAGATTACAGACCGCGCTGGTGTCGACCGGTGGCTGCTGCTGAAACGTCTCGACGATGTTGAGTTGCTTGTTGCGGACCTCGGCGATACGCACATTGAGCACGCAGTGGTGCGTCTCGGGGTCGATCGAGACTTTGCCGCTCGGGCCGTCGATGCTGATGCCGCTTTCCAGCGCCGTGATCATCTTCTCGCGGTCGATGGAACCGGCCTTCTTGACAGCCTCGGCCCACAGCTTGAAACCCTGGTAGGTGCCCATCGCGAGTTCGGTGATGTTCGGATAGTCGGCACCGAAACGCTTGTAGAAGCGCTCCTTGAAAGCCTTGTTCTCCGGCGTGTCGACGTTCTGGAAGTAGTTGTACGACACCAGGAAGCCATCCGCCTCGGCGGGCGACAGAACGATATGCTCGTTGCCGCCGGCAAAGGTGGTCGATGCGAGCGGAATCTTCTTGGTCAGGCCTGCTGCTGCCCATTGGCGGTAGAAAGCAATGTGTGCGCCGCCGACCAGCGCCGAGACGATCATGTCGGGCTTGGCCTGCTCGATCTTCGAGATGGTCGGGCCGAAGTTCGTGACGTCGAGCGGAAAGAAGTCGATGGAAGCAATCGAGCCGCCGTTCTCCTGTACGAATTTCTTGACCCACTGCGAGGTGATCTGGCCGTAGTTGTAGTCGGCCGCCACCACGTAGACCTTCTTGCCCCACTTCTTCATGGCGTACGGAATGAGCTTGGCGACCGTCTGGCCTGGCGTGACGCCGGTGCAGAAGGTGTTGCGGTCGCACACCCCGCCTTCGTACTGCGTGTTGTAAAAGTAGAGTGTCTTGTTGCGGGTGAGCACCGGGCGAATCACTTCGCGCGAGGCGGAGGTGATGCCGCCCATCACGACCGTCGACTTGTCCTTCAACGCCGACTGTTGCGCGAACTGCGCGTAGAGCTGCATGTTCGATTGCGGGTCGTACGCGGCGAGCTTGATCTTCTTGCCGAGCAAGCCGCCTGCCGCGTTCTGTTCTTCGACCGCGAGCGTCATGCAGTCCGCCATCGGCTTGCCGTAGATGTCGAGCCCGCCCGACATGTCGATGATGCTGCCGACGACGATTTCGTCGGCGGCCATGGCGGCCATCGGGAACAGCGGCAAGGCGGAACCGGCGAGTGCGGCGGCGGAACCGTGGATGAAGGAACGACGATCCATGAACAAACTCCTCGAAGATTGACGGCGGGTGCCGTCGTGGTTTTATTGAAAGAAGGACTGCGGAAAGAAAACTGGAAAGGCGAGGGTCGCGGTCAGATCGCTTTCCAGTCGCCGGCCTGCTCGAATGCGAAGGCGGCGCGGTAGATCGTGGCTTCGTCGTAGAACTTGCCGACCAGCATCATCCCGACCGGCATGCCATCGACCAGCCCGCACGGCACGCTCATGGCCGGATGGCCGGTCACGTCGAACGGGCAGCAGTTGGGCAGCATCTCGAAGGCACGGCCGATCACTTCCTCGACCGGCGCACCAGCGGCGGGCAACGGCGTGGCGGTCATGGGCAGGGTGGGCATCAGCAGCAGGTCGAACTCTGCCAGCGAGCTGTCGTAGGCGGCCGTCAACTGGCGCGACAGGTTCTGCGACTTGGCGTAGAAGTGGCCGCGGTAGTGCTGGATGAAATACTCGCCCAGCACCATGGTGAGCTTGAGCGTTTCCGACAGCTCGTCGGCCCGCTGTTTCCAGCCCGCGTGGAAGTCGACCATGCTGGTGACGTACAGGCCCTTCCAATTGAAGCCGTGCCCGTTGTCCTTCATCATTTGCTGGGTCGCGCCCTCGGCCGCGATCGGCAACCAGATCGCCGGACCGACCGCATGCATGGGCACCGACACTTCGCTCACGATGGCGCCGAGCCCGGCGAACACCTCGGCCGCCTTGCGCACCTTTTCGTTCACCAAGGCGTCGGACTGCGGCCAGCCGAAGCCCTCAGTGACGATGCCGATGCGCATGCCCTTGACGCCGCCTTTCATGAGTTCGGCGTAGGGCTTGGATTCCTGGCCCGCATGCTGACGCGGGTCGAGCCCATCGGGCCCCGCCAGCACTTCGAGCATCAATGCGTTGTCGGTGACGTTGTTGGTCATCGGCCCGGTGTGGTCGATGGTCAGCTCGATCGGCATCACGCCGGTGTAGGGCACGAGGCCGTGCGTGGCCTTCATGCCGTAGATACCGCAGTAGGAAGCGGGCATGCGGATCGAGCCGCCCTGGTCGCCACCGATGGCGAGGTCGACTTCTCCAGCGGCGACCAACGCTGCGCTGCCGGACGACGAGCCGCCCGCCGAATACCCCATGCGGTGCGGGTTGTGCACCGGCCCCGAAGAACTGGTGTGCGAGCCGCCGGAAAAGCAGAAGTACTCGCAGACCGACTTGCCCACCACCGTGGCGCCGGCGTCGAGCAGCCGTGTGACGACCGTCGCATCGACGTTCGGCATGTAGCCCTCGAGCGTGGAGGCGCCATTCATCATGGGCACGCCGGCCAGGCACACGTTGTCTTTGAGCACGACCGTCTTGCCGTCGAGCTTGCCGCCCGGCTTGCCTTTGATCGTGGTCTTGATGTACCAGGCGCCGTACTTGTTTTCTTCGCCGGAGGGGCGGTAGCCGGGCGTGCGCGCGTAGCTGACGACGGGCTGGTAGTCGGGCATCGCATCGATCACATCGTAGGCATCGAAGTTGCCCTGGAGCAGCGCGTTGTAGCTGGACGCCTGCGATTCGGACAGATGGATGCCGAGACTCAATGCAACGTCTTGCAGCTGGTCGATGGTAGGGCGTTTGATGGCCATGGCTGACTCCGTCTTTTGCGTTGAATGTGGCTCGAATTCTGTAAGTTGATAGTTTTCACGTCAAGTATTTTATTTTCCTTGGAAAACAAAATTTGTCGGTCCACTTTGGTCAAAACCGCGTCAGAACACGAAAAGCATTGCCCTCGGCGCGGGCGAGATAGATCGGCACGCGGTTGATGCCGCTGCCTTCGTAAGCGGCGTCGCGGGCACTGCGGTAGACCAGCGGCGCGTGGCCCAGGTGCTCGCGGTCGATGCCCGTCTGCAGATGGCCGTCGAGCAGCGCCGCGAGGAAATGCATGCCTTCATAGGTCGACTGGCCGAAGGTATTGAGCGTGGGTGCGCGTTCGCCGAAGTGCGCGTGATAGCGCTCCTTGAACGCCAGGTTGGACTCGGTGTCGAGCGTGGCGAAATAGCCGCACGCGACATACAGCTCGTCTGCGTTGTCGGCGCCGATGCCGAGCAGCTCGTTTTCCCCCATGGCACACGAGAAGCGCAGCATGTCGCGGTGCAGACCGGCGCGGCCGAAAGCGCGATTGAATTCGATCGCATCCTGGCCTATAAGCGACACCAACACGGCGTCGGCGCGGCACTGACGCAGCGCGTCGAATGCCACCGAAAAATCGGTTGTGCCGAACGGGACATAGCTCTCGCCGACCATGGCGGCGCCCGCCTCGGCGATGTAGCCGCGCGCCATGCGATGCGACATGTGCGGCCAGATGTAGTCGTTGCCGATCGCGAACCAGCGCCGCGGACGCTTGCGCTGGCCGAGCCATGCAATGGACGGCTGAAGCTGGCGGGCGGTGGTCTCGCCGATCGCGAACACTCCGGCAGTGGACTCGCCCCCCTCATAGAGCGGGGTGTAGATGATCGGAATCTGGCCACCGACCGCGCGCAGGATGCGTTGCCGCACCCCGCTGGTATGCATGCCGATGATGGCGTCGATGTCGCCGGCCTGGACCAGTTCGGTCAGGGTGGCCTCGATGTCGGCCGAGTCGTCCGCCGCATTGACGGTGAGCAAACGGCAGGAGCGGCCGCCGATGCCCGCCTCGCGGTTGAGTTCGGCCACCGCCAGCTTCGCGGACGCGAGCGCCGACGGCCCCCATATGCCAGCCGAGCCACCGAGCGGCACGCAGAGCGCGATATTGAGTTCCGAACGCGCTAGCGGCGGGTGCGGGGGACGCCGCAAGTGCCAGGTGCCACCATACGGCGTGGGTTCGGGCGAGCGACGCATGACCGATCCAAGGGATAAAAACATCGGAACTCCCAAGCATTGCACCAAGATGGCAACAGGGATTGAAGTGCCGCAAAAATCGCGCCAACGCTTTCCAAGGAAAACGATCGTTGCTAACCTTGAAAGATACCCTGCGCACTCATGACAAAGCCTACCGCCCCACCCATGCCTGAGCAAGACATCTCGCAGTACCTTGCCTATCTGCTGGCCGCCGCCAACCGGCGCATGCGCATCGGGCTGGCCCAGTCGATCGCCGCAGAAGAAGTGACCGAGGAGCATTGGCGCATTCTTCAGGTGCTGGCAGACGAACAGGGGCGGTCGATGGGGGATCTGGCGGAGACGGTGTTGCTCAACCATCCGGCGCTGACCAAGAACGTCGACAAGCTGGTGGGCCGTGGCCTGGTGCAGCGGGCCGCGGATGCGTCGGACAGTCGCCGGGTGCTCGTTTACATCAGCGACCTCGGGCTCGAAACGGTGGCGCGCCTGAAGAAGAGCGTCGATGCGCACCACGGTCAACTGGAAGAGGCACTGGGGCCGCGCAAGACCAGTCAGCTCAAGAAGCTGCTCGAAAGCTTCATCGAGGAGTGCGAGACGCACTGAGCCGGCCGGTGCGCGTGGGCTTCTGGCCTTGCCGGGCCGACTCGCGCAACAGCCCCACCATCGCATTGCAGGCGGCCGACGGCTCGGCTTCGCTGCGCAGCAGCAGCCCGACCGGTTCTTCGGTGCCGGATGTCTGGATGCGCAGCCGTGCCAGCGTGCCAGCCTTCAGGTCGTCGTGGACAGCGCCGAGCGGCGTGATCCAGACCGCATCGGACTGCGCCACCAGCGCGCGCGCCACCATCAGGTCCAGCGTCTCCAATGCGTTCGGCGGCACTGCGAGGCCGCGCGCGGAAAAGAAACTCTCGGTGCTGTGGCGCGGGATCGTGCCCTCGGCGAACAACACGATCGGATAGGCGAGCACCGCCTGTACCGACGCTGCACGCCGGGCCAGCGGGTGCCCATTCCGTGCCACGAACACCAGCGGCTCGGCGTAGAGCAACTCGAAGCTCAAGCCCTTCATCAGCTGCGGATCGCTCATGCGGCCGGCGACGAGGTCGAGTTCTCCTGCGCGCAACGCGTCTAGCAGCACCGCGTTGGCAGCGCTCTTCACGGTCACCTGCAATGCCGGCCAATGGCTGCGCAGGCGGGCCAGCGCCTGCGGCAGCAGCGCCGGTGCCACGCTCGGCAGCGCGCCGATGCGCAAGCGCTCGAGTCGGTCACCCGCAGCGGGCGCGATCGCCTGCGCGCTGGCGTCCACCGCCTCCAGCACGCGCAGTGCGTGGCCCAGCAACTGTTCGCCCGTTGGCGTCAGGCCCTGAACGCCGCGCCGGCCGGCACTGCTGCGCTCGACCAGACGCGTGCCGGCAAGCGTCTCGAGCTCTGCCAATGTCTTGGAAATGGCCGGTTGGCTCAGCGCCAGTCGCTCCGCTGCGCGTGCCAAATGACGCTCCTGGGCGATCGCGACGAAGCATCGCAAATGACGCAGTTGCACGTTGCGGGCGAAGGCCAGCGAAGGAACAGCGGGAGCGGATTTCAATTACCGTTGATTATTGAAAAAGACGGAATCTTCAATTTACATGATCGAAGGCGACTTCTAAAGTAAAGCCCGCCGTTGAAATACCGACGAGACATCCTCAAGAAATTCAGACTGGACACAAAACATGCTGGACCGAACCCCAAAGCCCCTGGCGACGCTCTCACCGCGCGACTGGGCGAGCCACCCCTCGTACATTTACCCGGGCTACAAGTCGACCTTGAAGCGCGGCCCGCAACAGCCGCTGATTCCACTCAAGGCATCGCTCGGCGAACTGCAGCAACCGGTCTACGGTCACAACGCCATCGGCGAGTTCGACCACGACCTGACGCGCAACGCGCGCAAGAACGGCGAGCCGTTGGGCGAACGCATGATCCTGACCGGCCAGGTGATCGACGAGCGTCGACGCCCGGTCGCCAACACGCTGGTCGAGCTGTGGCAGGCCAACGCGTCGGGCCGCTATGTGCACAAGGTCGACCAGCACGATGCGCCGCTCGATCCCAACTTTCTCGGTGCCGGGCGCTGCCTGACCGACAGCGAAGGCCGTTATCGGTTTCTGACCATCAAGCCGGGTGCCTATCCCTGGGGCAATCATCCCAACGCATGGCGCCCGCAGCACATTCACTTGTCGCTGTTCGGCCAGCATTTCGCGAGTCGGCTGGTGACGCAGATGTACTTTCCCGGTGACCCGCTGATGCAGCACGACCCGATGATCAGCGGCACGCCGGAGCGCTATCGCAACCGCTTGATCGCCGACTTCAGCCTCGACGCCACCCAAGAAGGCTACGCACTGGGCTACCAGTTCGACATCGTGCTGCGCGGCGCCGACGAAACGCCGTTCGAAAACCGTTGATGGCCCGACAGACAAAGACACCGACAAGGAGACTCGCACCATGATGAGCGCACTGGAAGCCGACTTCGGCCAGACCCCTTCCCAAACCGTAGGCCCCTACTTTGCCTACGGCCTCACCGCCTCGCAATACGGCTACGACTTCGACCAGCCTTTCGACGCCGTGCTGGCGCTCGAAAACGCCAGAGGCGAGCGCATTCGGGTCGAAGGCCGCGTGATCGACGGCGACGGCAATGTAATCGGCGATGCGCTGGTCGAGATCAGCCAGCCCGATGGCGAAGGCCGCTATCCGCAAACGGTCGACGAGGCGCGAAGCTCGGGCTTTCGGGGATTCGGCCGCTGCGGCACGGGAACCGAAAGCGGCAATCGCTTCGTATTCCATACGGTGAAGCCCGGCACCGAAACATCGGGCGAGGCACCGCACATCAACGTCATCGTGACGATGCGAGGGCTGTTGCTGCACACCTTCACGCGAATCTATTTCAGCGACGAAGCGGGTGCCAACGCGAATGACGCCGTGCTGCAAAGCGTACCCGCCGATCGCCGCGGCACGTTGATCGCGGAACGCGTGGCGCAAGACGGCGCGGTGCGATATCGCTTCGACATCCGTATGCAGGGCGATGGCGAAACGGTGTTCTTCGACGTCTGAACCCAGCTTGCCGTGCAATGACGCGCCGAGAGATCGCGTCGTGAGCTCGACCGTAAAAAAGCCCGCTGCGAGCGGGCTTTTTCAATGGTGCCGGGACGCCTGACATGGCGTCTTCACCGGCATCTTCAATCAGACCGGTGAAGGAGCGACTCGGGGACCGTTTTCACATCGCCCGGCAATGTGCTGATGTAGCTGGCCAGTACCTTCAGTTCAGCCACGCTATACCGCTTCGCCTGCCCGCCCATGATGGCGTTGGCACGGCCGACCATCGGATGGTTGTCGGCCTTGTACGCCTTGAGTGCGACGAAGAGATAGTCCGGATACTGGCCGGCCAGCTTGGGCACGGTGCCGTCGTTCGGCGTATTGAAATTGGCGCCGTGGCACTTGGTGCAGGCGTTGGCCGAATCCCGCGCGATAAGTGCTTCGACTTCCTTGCTGGGCGCCTTGGCCAACGCAGCCGGCGGCGCGTCGCCTTCTTTCAGGCCGAGCTGGCTGTAGTACGCAGCGAGGTCGACGATGTCTTGCGGCGCAAGGGTGTCGGCGATGGCACGCATCGTCGGGTGCTTGCGATCGCCGCCCTTGTAAGCAGTGAGTGCCGACACGATGTAGGTGGCGCTTTGGCCCGCAATCATCGGCACCTTGTGGATCTCGGGAAAGCTCGCCTGGTACCCGACGATGCCGTGGCAACCCACGCACATGGCGATCTTTTTGGAGCCGTCTTTCGCGTTGCCGGTGAGCGTTTGGGACTGGGCCGAAAACGTCACGCAAGCGACAGCGAAGGCAAATATCGTGGTCAACAACTTGTTCATTTTGCGCGCACAATCTCGTGGAAATTTCGGTTTCTCTATCAGCTTTCGATTATATGCGGCGGCTCATGGGGCGGCTCTCAGCAGCCCCGTGCGGAATGCGCCTCACAGGCCGCATAGCGACTCGACTGTCTTCTTTTATCCACCCTCCTGTTGCAGCTACATCCATGAAATTCAAGGGTTCAGACAACTACGTTGCCACGCAAGACCTGATGCTGGCAGTCAACGCCGCCATCACGCTCAAACGGCCCCTGCTCGTCAAGGGCGAACCCGGCACCGGCAAGACGATGCTGGCCGAAGAAGTGGCACAGGCACTCGAACTGCCGCTGCTCCAATGGCACATCAAGTCGACCACCAAGGCGCAACAGGGTCTGTATGAATACGACGCCGTCAGCCGCCTTCGCGATTCGCAACTGGCCGACGTCGACGGTGGCGAGCGCGTCAAGAACATACACAACTACATCCTGAAGGGCGTGTTGTGGCAAGCCTTCACGGCAGAAGAACCGGTTGCACTGCTGATCGACGAAATCGACAAGGCCGACATCGAATTTCCGAACGACCTGCTGCGCGAAATCGACCGCATGGAGTTCTATTGCTACGAGACGCGCGAGCTCATTCGCGCCAAGCACCGGCCGCTGGTGTTCATCACGTCGAACAACGAGAAAGAACTGCCCGACGCTTTTCTGCGCCGCTGCTTCTTCCACTACATCAAGTTTCCAGACGCCTCCACGATGAAGCAGATCGTCGACGTGCACTTCCCCGGCCTGAAGCAGGAGTTGCTCACCGCCGCGATGAAGACGTTCTACGACGTGCGCAACCTGCCTGGCCTGAAGAAGAAGCCTTCGACCTCCGAACTGCTCGACTGGCTCAAGCTGCTGGTGGCTGAAGACATTCCGCTCGAAGCGTTGCAGAGCAAGGAAGACAAGGTGGCAGTGCCGCCGCTGGTCGGCGCGCTGCTCAAGAACGAACAGGACGTGACGCTGTTCGAGAAGCTCGTCTTCATGCAGCGCAACAACCGCTGAGGCCCATGGCTCAAACACCGCACCCGACGAGCCAGTTGCTCATTCTCGGCGTCGCGCAGGCGGTGCTGTTCGTCGTGGGCGGCTTGTTGGGTCGCTGGATCGGCATGGCGTTCGGCATCGATGCCTTTGCCAGCGCCGGCTACAGCGCCCGCGAAATGATCGGCATCCTGCTCGTCGGCCTCGGTGCCGGTGGCGGGCTGCAGTTGGCGCGTGTCTGGTACGCGCGCCGGTATGGAAACCCCAGAGGCTGAACAGATGGCTTTCGTCGAACCGATCACTCTATCGTCGCGTGGCATCGCGTTGGTGCCGCTGGCGCTCTCGCACGAATTGGGCTTGCGCGCCGCAGCGGCCGATGGCGAGTTATGGAAATTGCGTATTACCTCGGTGCCCGAGCCGCAAGACACGCGCGGCTACATCGAGACCGCATTGCAGATGCGCGAGGCCGGCAATCGTTTCGCATTTGCGGTCACCGAGGAGGCCACCGGCACCGTGCTTGGCAGTACCAGCTATCACGACATCCTGCCCGCAGTGAAACGCGTCGAGATCGGCTACACCTGGTATGCGAAGCGCTGCCAGCGCACGCACGTCAACACGACCTGCAAGCTGCTGATGCTGAGCCACGCTTTCGACGTGCTCGGCTGCAATGTGGTCGGCTGGCGCACCGACAACTTCAACCACGCGTCGCAGCGCGCCATCGAGCGGCTCGGCGCCCGCAAAGACGGCGTGATCCGCGGCCATGCAATGCGCCGCGACGGCACCATCCGCGACACGGTGATGTACAGCCTGCGCTCGGGCGAATGGCCGGAGGTCAGGGCGCAACTGCTCTATCTGCTCGACAAGCCACGTTCGCAAGCAAACCACAAGGAGTGATCCGCCATGCTGATCGACTTTTTCTACACCCTGCGCTCGGCCAAGTTGCCGGTGTCGGTCAAGGAATACCTGGTCCTGCTCGAAGCACTGAAGGCCGACGTGGTCGGACCCAATTCCGACGATGCTTTCGGCCTCGATGACTTCTACTATCTGAGCCGCACTTCGCTGGTCAAGGACGAGAAGCACTACGACAAATTCGATCGCGCCTTTGCCAGCTACTTCAAGGGCGTCGACACGCTGACCGACTTCACCAAGGAAGTGCCACTCGACTGGCTGCGCAAAACGCTGGAACGCGAGTTCACCGCCGAAGAAAAAGCCAAGATCGAAAAGATGGGCTGGGACGAGCTGATGGAAACGCTGAAGAAGCGTTTCGAGGAGCAAAAGGAGCGGCACGAAGGCGGCAACAAGTGGATCGGCACTGGCGGCACATCGCCATTCGGCAACGGCGGCTACAACCCGCAAGGCGTGCGCATCGGCGGTGCCGGCAAGAACAAGAGCGCGGTCAAGGTGTGGGACCAGCGCGCTTACAAGGACTATGACGACAGCCAGGAACTGGGCACGCGCAACATCAAGATCGCGCTGCGGCGCCTGCGCAAGTTTGCGCGCGAAGGTCATGAAGAAGAACTCGACCTCGACCACACCATCCAATCGACCGCAGCCAACGCCGGCTATCTCGACATCAAGATGCGGCCCGAGCGTCACAACAACGTCAAGGTGCTGTTGCTGATGGACGTGGGCGGCACCATGGACGAACACATCCAGCGCGTCGAAGAGCTGTTTTCAGCTGTCAAGACCGAGTTCAAGCACCTCGAGTTCTATTACTTCCACAACTGCGTCTACGACTTCATGTGGAAGAACAACAAGCGGCGCTTCTCGGAAAAGTTCGCCACGGTCGACATCCTGCGCAAGTACAACAAGGACTACAAGCTCATCTTCGTCGGCGACGCCACGATGAGCCCCTACGAAATCCTGCAGCCGGGCGGCAGCGTCGAATACAACAACGAAGAGGCCGGTGCCGAATGGATGGCGCGCCTGACGCATGCCTTCCCTAAATTTGCCTGGATCAACCCGGAACCCCAGGGGGTCTGGCAGTACCGCCAGAGCATCGCCGTGATGCAGCAGTTGGTGTCCAACCGCATGTATCCGCTCACGCTCAAGGGGCTGGAAGAGGCGATGCGCCTGCTTTCCAAATAGCGTCGACCGGAACATTGATCCGGATCAAACTTAAAATTTGAGCATTTCGCTACTTTCAGATACATTAATACAAACGTACACACATTCGACCCTTAAGCTCAACACATCATGTCGATCAGCGTCCCGCCCGAAATCTTTACATCGGCCACGGAGGCTGCGTCCGTGGGACAGTTGGAGCGCGCTCCCGTTGCCAATACCGTAACCATCCGCGGCGTCCGGCTGCCATTGGATGAACTGGTCAACTACAAGCTCTTCGAGCCGGAGCAGCGGCAGCGCTTTCGCGATGAGCTGCTGGTCGCAAAGCCTTTTCCGCATCTGGTGATCGAAGGCATCTTCAATCCGCGCCTGCTGGAGCTGGTGCTCGAAGAGTTCGAAACGCTCACGACGGGCGGTTGGCTCGACGTCAAGAGCCGCTATGAATCGTTTCGCCGATCGGTGATCGGGGCCCGCCTCGGGCCGGCTTCGCAAATTTATTTCGACATCGTCAACTCGGGCTGGTTCACCGAATGGGTGTCGAGCATCACGGGCCGCCCGTACCTGCTGCCCGACCCGCAATTGCATGGCGGCGGTCTGCACGAAAGCCGCACCGGCGCCTCGTTCGCGATCCATCGCGACTTCGGCCGCCACACCGAGTCCGGACTGATCAACGAGATGGTGTTCATCACCTATCTCAACAAGGGTTGGGACCCGACCTGGGGCTCGGCACTCGAGCTATGGGACAAGAAGAAAAATGCCTGCATCACCAAGGTGCAGCCGGAATTTGGACGCAGCATATTCATGCTGCACGGCAAGGCCAGCTACCACGGTCATACCGATCCACTCAACGCGCCCGACGGCCGGCCGCGGCGTTCGATCGCCGCCTATTACTACAGCAGTCCCGAGGCCGGCAAACCGAGTCGCGACATGCTCAACACCATCTTCATGGACCGTCGTCCCATCGACAAGGCCCTCGCGGTGGCACGTGTGCTGACGCCGCCGATCGTCTGGTCGACCATCAAGAAGGTCACCGGCCGCTGACCCTGCCGTTGCGCATGTGACCCTGCGGTGCTGTGGGGGCATATCGGGCGGGCTGACCTTGCTGTCAGAATCGACCCGATGGTCAGGAGGGTGCTTTTTTTAACGCCGGCATGGATGCCGGCTTTGTTTTTTGCGAGTGTCCTTCTTCTGCAGGGATGCAGCGTGCTGTCGGGCCTCACTGGCCACACACCGCCCGCGGATGCACCTGAAGGCGCACCGGTCGCCAGCAGCACTGCGCAACGCGACAAGCGCGACGCCTTCGCCCTCGAAGTGCACGGCCCTGAAACGGTCCGTGACTACCTCAACCGGCACCTCGAAATTCAGCGCTATCGCCAAGTCGACGACCTTGGCGCCGCCGAACTCTCGCGCCTTATGGTGGCCGCCGAGGCCAACGCGCGCGAGCTGCTCGGCACGCTGGGTTACTTCACGCCCACGCTTACGCTCGAACTCAAGGAAACACCAATTGCTGGCGCCAAGGCTCCTCGCGAAGTGGTCATCACGGTCGACCCCGGCGAAGTGACGCATGTCAGTTCGGTGCAGATCGGCTTTGCCGGCCCCATCGAAAACGATCCGACGTCGCAAGCGCACCGTGACGCGGTACGGGTCGGTTGGTCTTTGCGTGCCGGGCAGCCGTTCAACCAACTGGCCTGGGACAACGCCAAGGCCGTGGCATTGCGCAACCTGACGGCCAAGCGCTACCCGACCGGCAGCATTCTGAAGAGCGTGGCCGATGTCGACGCCGACCGGCAGGAGGCGAAGTTGTCGGTCGATTACCAGTCCGGCCCGGCCTATCGCTTCGGCCCGCTGCAGGTGCGCGGAAGCGAACGCTACGACGCCAACGGCGCCCGCCGCATTGCCCGCGTGCCGACCGGCGCCGATTACGACCAGCAAAAACTGCTCGATGCGCAGCAACGTCTCGCCAGCAGCGGCTACTACGACTCGGTGTTCCTGACGCTCGACACCGAGTCATTGAACCCGCAGGCAGCGCCAGTGGTCGCGCAGCTGCGCGAAGCGCCCCTGCAAAAGATCGTGCTCGGCGCGGGCTTCACCACCGACAGTGGACCGCGCCTTTCCGTTGACCACATCGACAACAAGATGCCGGTGCTCGGCTGGCGTGCCGTGTCGCGGCTTTCGGTCGACCGCGAGACCCGCTCGCTCGGCTCGGAATGGAACAGCATCCCCGGCGACAACGGGTGGCGCTGGTTCGCGAGCGGTGAGCTCAAGCGTGAAACCGCAGGCACCTACGACGTGGACAGCGGCCGATTGCGCAGTGGCCGCAGCAAAGCAGGCGATCACATCGACCGCAGCTATTTCCTGCAATACGACTACGCGCAAAACCGCGGTTACGACGCACCGCCGTCAGCTTCGGCGATCAGTGCCAACTGGGGATGGACCGGCCGCTACTTCGACAACAACACCGCACCTGCGCGCGGCCAGGCGCTGGCGCTCGAAGTCGGCGCCGGCTACACGCTGACGGGCGAACAAACGCCCTTCGTGCGCACGTATGCGCGCTGGCTTGGCATCGTGCCGATCGGCACGGTGCCTGAGGACGGCACGCAGGCACGTCGCAGCCGACTGCAGTTGCGGCTCGAAGGCGGCGTGGTCGCGGCCAAAGACAGCGCGCAGATCCCGTCGACGCTGATGTTTCTGACCGGTGGCGACACCACGGTGCGTGGCTACAGCTACCGCCAGATCGGCAGCGTGCGCAGCGACGGCACCATCGTCGCCGGTCGCTATCTCGCGGTGGCCAGCGTCGAATGGCAACGCCCGGTCGTCTATGGCGGCAAGCTCACCGATTTCGAGAGCGTGACCTTCGTCGACGCCGGCGCCGTGGCCGACAAGCCCGGGCTGTTGAAAGCCAAGGTCGGCGTGGGTGCCGGCGTGCGCTGGCGCAGCCCGGTCGGTCCGGTGCAGGCCGACGTCGCGTACGGCGTCGACACCAGGAAGTTCAGGCTGCATCTGCGGCTCGGCTTTACCTTTTGAGATCGCGCTAGCCGACAAGCACGATGAGCAGCGAAGCCGAATCCCCCTCGAACGCAACGACGACCGCCTTGCCGCCCGAAGCGCAGGTGGTGCGCCGCTCGCGCACCCGTCGTGCGCTGCGCGCGCTGGCGTGGAGCTTCGCCGGGCTGATCGCGCTGGTGCTCGTGCTGACCGCAGGCGCCTGGTGGTGGCTCGGGTCGAACCAGTCGCTGGCCTTCGCACTCACGCAAGCGGCGAATCATCTGCCGGCTGGCCAATCACTTGAAAGCCGCGACGTCAGCGGCTCGCTGCGCACCGGTGGGCGTATCGGCTGGCTGCGCTGGCAAGGCCCGACGTTGGCAGTCGAAGTGCACGGGGCCCAGATCGGTTGGGCACTCGCGCCACTCTTGAAACGCAAGGTACAACTGGGTGAAGTTCATGCGGCGCAATTGCTGATCGAGCGTCGTGGTCCACCGAGCAAAACGCCGAACGAACCATTGGAGCAACTGGCACTGCCGATCGATGTCGAGTTTCCATTTCGCATCGACGATTTGCGCTGGACCGGGCCACCAGCGCTGCAGGCCACGAACCTGTCGGGCCTCTACAAATACGCCAACGCGCAGCATGTGCTGGACGTCACCGGTGTCGACATCGCCGACGGGCATTACAGCGCCCGCGTTGCACTGCAAGGCCCGGCGCCGATGGCGATCGATGCGGCACTCGATGGTCGCGTGAAGGCGCCGCTGGCCGAAGGCCGCAGCATCGACGTGGCGGCCGATGCCACCATCAAGGGCACGCTGAGTGGCGCAGCCGCACGCTTGCGGGTGAGCGCGCAATTGAAGCCGGCCGATGCCACGACGCCGGTCGCGGGTGAGCTCATGCAAGCCGCGCTGCAAGCCCAGATCGCGCCATGGCAAACGCAGCCGGTGATAGATGCGCAGGTCGATCTGCGAAACATCGACGCCGCGAGCCTCTGGCCCGGCGCACCTCGAACACAGCTGACCGGCACCATCGCGCTGCAACCCGACGCCGCCGTAGGCCCAGCCGCATGGCAGGCCCGGGGCAACATCCGCAACGCGCTGCCCGGCGCCTGGGACCTCGGCAAATTGCCGCTCGAACAGGTGGAGGCCGACGTCGGTTTCGACGGCACCGCCTGGAAGATCGCCGACGCCACGGTGCACGCTGGCGGCGGTCGCATCGATGCCGAAGGCGCCTGGGCTCCTGCCCCGGCGCCATGGCGAGCCACTGCCAGAGTGAGCGGCGTAAAGCCCGGCGAGCTGCATACCGAGCTGGCTGGCGCGCCCATCAATGGCCGCATTACTGCCGAGCAAAATGGCGATGCGCTGACCTTCGACGTAGCGCTGCAAGCCGAAGGCGGCGCCGGTACCAACTCGCTCAAGGGCTTGAAGCTCGATCGCGCCGTGGCCCGAGGTCAGTGGCTCTTTCAAAACCAGACACTCGACTTGCGCATGCTGCGCATCAATGCCGAGCGCGCTAGCGTCGACGGCAAGCTGCAATTGCGTGTGGCCGAGCAGGCGGGCAGCGGTAACCTGAACGTCGTCTTGCCAGGCGCCAGCGCGGAACTGCAGGGACGCATCGCGCCGAACCAGGGCGGCGGCGAACTCAAGGCACGCATCGACGATGCGGCGACATTGCAGAAGTGGATCGAAGGACTGCCCGGGCTTGCATCGGCTTTTGCCGGCAGCAGCGCGCAAGGTGCCGCACGTCTCGATGCCAGCTGGCAAGGTGGCTGGCTGGCTGTGCAACGGCGCTTGCAAAGCGCAACGACGCCGTCGCCGCGCGGCAACGCGGAGCCGACCGTGCAAGCCACGCTGATCGCGCAGAAGCTCGATCTTCGGTTGCCAGCGCCCGCCTCTGCTTCTTCTTCTTCTTCTTCTGCTTCTGCATCGTCGACCATTCAACTGCGCGGCATCCGCGCAGAGCTGGCCGGCAGCCTGGCGCAAGCCACCTTGTCGCTGCAAGGCGAGGCCAGCACCGGCACGCAAAACATCACGCTCGACACACGCGCCAGCGGCGGCCTCGAGCGCGCCGATCAATGGCGCGCAACGATCGCCAGCCTGCATCTTCAAGCGCAGGACAGCACGCGGCCCGGCCCCTGGACGCTGGAGCTGAGCCGCGCCATCAGCGCCACGATCCGCAGCACGGCCGCGAATGGCAAGACGGCCGCGCGGCTCGACGTCGAAGCTTCGGCCGCAGGCGCGACGCTGCGCGGCCCGGTGCCGGGCACGGTGCGCATCGACTGGCAACCATTGCGCTTCAGCCAGAGCGGCACGTCGACCAACCGCGTGTACCGCCTGCAATCGCAAGGCAAGCTGCAGGGCCTGCCGATGGCTTGGGCGAGCGCACTGGGCGCCAACACGGCACTGGCCGATGCCGGCGTCACCGGCGACTTGTTGTTCGACGGCGATTGGGACATCGACGCCGGCGACGCACTTCGCGCCCATGCGCGGCTTGCTCGGCAAAGCGGCGACATCCGCGTGCAGGCCGGCGAAGCGGCGCTCGTCACGCGCATCACGAGCCATGGCACGGGCACGGCCAGCGAGCGCACCATAACGGCGTCCGATGGCGACGCGGTCGGCCCCAGCACACCCGCCGGCCTGCGGCAGGCCGAACTCAAAGTCGACGCACAAGGCGATGCGATCAAGGCGACGCTGGCCTGGGACAGCGAGCGTGCCGGTCAGCTCAACGCCGAAGCGTCGAGCCGCGTGGTGCAGCACGACGGCGGCTGGCAGTGGGCTGCCGACGCGCCCCTCGCCGGCCGGCTCACGGCCAAACTGCCGAGCCTTGGCGTGTGGTCGATTCTTGCGCCACCCGGCTGGCGCGTGGCCGGCACGCTCGAAGCCGATGCCACGCTGTCGGGTCATCGCGCAGCACCGCGCTGGAACGGGACATTGAGTGCAGACCAGCTCGCCTTGCGCGCGCCCGTCGAAGGACTTGATTTGCGCGATGGGCGCTTGCGGGTCGCGCTTTCGGGCGACCGCGTCGAGATCACGGATTTCACGCTCAAGGGCGGCGCCGGCAGCACGGCACGCATCGCGGGCCAGAGCGGCAACAGGAGCACGGCCGCCAGCGAGGCTGCGAGCGATGGCGGCAGCTTGTCGGCCCGTGGCGAGGTCCGCTGGAACAGCGACGCGACCACCTCGAGGTCTGGCATCCGCATGTCGGTGCAAGGCAAGTTGACGCGCTTGCGTGTGTTGGTCCGCACCGATCGACAGGTGACAATTTCGGGTGAGGTGCAGTCGCACCTCGATAACGGCCAGTTCACCGTGCGGGGCGACCTCAAGACCGATCGCGCAGTGATCATCCTGCCGGACGAGACCGCGCCAAGTCTCGGCAGCGATGTGGTGGTTCATTCAGCCGCCAAAGACCGCGAGGCGGCTGAGCAGCAAGCCAAGCGCGACGCTGCCGCGCGCGCTGCCGAAACGACCGCGGCAAGCAACAACGCCCGACCGCAAACTGCCAAGCCACCCGACATCGCAGTCACCTTCGACCTCGGCGATGACTTCGCGGTCCAGGGCCGCGGCATCACGACGCGCCTCGAAGGCAAGCTCGACATCCGCAGTACCTCGCTTACAGCGCCGCCGCGCATCACCGGCGAGGTCAAGACCGTGCGTGGCCGCTATCGTTCTTACGGCCAGGAACTCGATGTAGAGAGCGGCCTGGCGCGCTTCAACGGTCCGTTCGACAACCCGTCGCTCGACATCCTGGCCATCCGGCCAAACATCACCCAGCGCGCGGGCGTGCAGATCACAGGCACTGCGCAATCACCTCGCGTGCGGCTCTATTCCGAGCCCGCGCTCTCCGACGCGGAGACGCTGTCGTGGGTGATCCTCGGACGCGCCCAGGCCAGCAGTGGCGGCGAATCGCTGCTGCTGCAGCAGGCCGCGTTGGCGGTGCTCGGCGGGCTGGGCAAAGGCGGCACCGGCGGCAGCCTTGCCAGCCGCTTCGGGCTCGACGAAATCGGCTTCAAAGGCCCTGGCAGCGGTGGTGACCTGCGCGAATCGGCGGTGACGCTCGGCAAGCGGCTGTCGTCGGACTTCTACGTGACCTACGAGCGCAGCATCGGAGGCACCTTCGGCACGCTCTTCATCTTCTACGACCTGACGCGGCGCCTGACCCTGCGCGGCCAGGCCGGCCAGAAGAGCGGGCTCGACCTGATCTACACGCTCAAATACGACTGAACTGTTAAAGTCGCCGCCGCTGCCCGAAGCCCCGAAACAAGCAAGTTTCGCGCGCTCAGTCCTCGTAGTTCAATGGATAGAACGGGGTCCTCCTAAGACTCAGATACAGGTTCGATTCCTGTCGAGGGCACCAAGGCCTCGGGCTCGAGATTTGTTTTTTGTGTACTTAAGTGTGACCTAGTTCCTCCCGTCAAAAGGATGACGTAGGCACAATTGCTTACATGACACAGCGCGCACAAACCCCTCACGAATGGTGGAAAGACAAGTCCGATTCGACCGAACGGGCTGCTTTCACCCAGTCTTACCGGTCCGGCCAACGCGAGCAACATGCCGCTGGCTGGCGCCGCAACGTCATGCTCGGGTTCCTGGTTATCGCCATTCCCGTGCTGATTCGCCTGTTGATCGCAACATGATGTTCAAGGTTTCCCCTCGCCCCGAGCGCCTGAGCATCGAGCAGATCCATGGGCTCGCAGACTCACTTCGAAGCGAATCGGCACACGATGGCCGCACGGCAGCTGCCGTCGCCGACGCACTGGAATCGGTCGCCCGCGAACGCGCATGCCGGGCGGCGCGACTGCAGCGCCAGTTGGGCCTGCGAAATTCGGCGTCGGTCCGTCGTGTCGCCGAGTGGGCCGTCACGAACTTCTGAGGAGCTCCACCGCTCGGCCACCACGCGATCCAGCGCGCTGGCTACTTCACCGAACCCGCCCACCGGCGGGTTTTGCTTTTTGCGCTCCGCTCGGGCATTACATTCGAGCGATGCATGATCTCGCCGTCTTCGTCGGCCGCTTCCAACCCTTCCACAAAGGTCACCTCGCCCTGTTGCAGCGCGCGCTCTCTGAAGCGCAGCGCTGCATCGTGGTCATCGGCTCGGCCTTTCACGCGCGTTCGCCGCGGCATCCTTTCAGCTGGCAGCAGCGTGCCGAGATGATTCGACGCGCTTTGCCTGAAACGGATCGAGAGCGGGTCAGTTTTGTGCCGGTGCGCGATCACCATGAAGACGCGCCGTGGATCGCCGAAGTTCGCCAGGCGATAGCCAGCGCAAACAAGGCGAACACAGCGAAAGCGGCAACGACTTTCACGGCTGGTTCGACGGGCTCGACCGATGCGACCGGCTCTGCGCCGACCACGGTGCTGCTGGTCGGTCACCGAAAAGACGCGACCACCGCCTATCTCGACTGGTTTCCCGAATGGCAGTTGACGACGCTGTCGGTCGCCTCGACCGCAACAGCCCGTGCGGCGCGCGACGCCTTGTTCGGTGCGACAGACGACGGCCCTCTGCGCGCAATGGTGCCGCTGCCGGCGTTCGACTTCCTGGCAATCTGGCGCAACGAGCCAACCTTCGCCGCGTTGCAAGAAGAGTGGACGATGCTGCGGGACTACCGCGCGTCCTGGGCCGCGGCGCCCTGGCCGCCCACGCTGGTCACGGTCGACTGCGTGGTGAAGTGTCGCGGCCACGTGCTGCTGATTCGCCGCGGCGAAGCGCCGGGCAAAGGACTGCTCGCCGTGCCGGGCGGCTTCATCGAGCAGCGTGAGACCACGCATCGTTCCGCCCTGCGCGAGCTGGAAGAAGAAACGCACCTCGACGTGCCAGACGCCGACCTGCGCGCCTGCCTGAGGGGCACTGCGGTATTCGACGCCCCCGATCGCAGCGAGCGCGGCCGCACGATCACGCACGCGCACTACTTCGACCTGGGCGATCGCCCTTTGCCGACGGTGCGCGCCGACGACGATGCGGCCTCGGCCAGTTGGACGCCCATCTCTGCACTCGTGGCGGAAGAAGCGCACTTCATGGACGACCACTTCGCCATGCTGCACCACTTCCTGCAATTCGAGTTGCCTGCGCCTCCCGCCTGAGCCCGCCCTCGCAGGCGCGCCCAACTTTCAGCTCATCGAAGCCACGCTCTCTTCTCGCGACAGCGCCGAACCTTGCACGTTCTTGCGCCGCCCATCGATCTGCTCTGCGAGGTAGTACGCGTCTCGCGCGACACCTGAGAACCGGCCCGATCCCCAGGTGTGCAGCCACGGCAAGCCGAGGAAATACAACCCCGCCTGATGCGTCACGCCCCGCAGATGCACCGGCTCACCCTTGCCGTTGAACACCGGCGCATCGACCCATGCGAAGTCCGGCAGAAAGCCGATGCACCACACCACGCTGGTGATGCCCGAGGCACGCAGGCTGAGTGTCGTGCGCTCCTCTTTCGGCTCCCACACCGGCACGTAGCGCTCGGGCGGCGGCGCATCGATGCCGTTGGCTTCGATGTATTTGTCGATCGACGCGTTGATGCCGTTGTAGATCTTGTCGGCGTGGTCCAGGTGCTCGCGCAGGTTGGGCTGGAACTGCAGCGCATCGCCTTCCATGCCGGTCAGCAAACCATAGAGCTCCATGCCTTCGTTGGCGAACGCACGCAGGTCGATGTCGCGTCCACCATCACGCCCGGTGAGGTAGTGGTTGGTGTTGTCGCGCACGCCTTCGCGCAACGGATGTGCAGTGACCGGCATGTCGTAGTACTTCATGTCGGCGAGCCAGTCGACCGCGTCCTTGCCGCGATAGAAGCGCGCGCAGCGCGGCGCGTTGCCCGTGGCAAGAAACACCTTGCGGCCGGCCAGATGCAGGTCTTCGGCGATCTGCGAACCCGACTGTCCGCAGCCCACCACCAGCACCGCACCCTCGGGAAATTGCGCCGGGTTACGGTATTGAGCCGAGTGGTATTGCACGATGCCGGCAGGCAGGCGCTCGGCCATGCGCGGAATCACCGGCTTGTGATAACCGCCCGACGCCACCACCACCTGGTCGGCAGTGAACTGGCCGGCGCTGGTGTCGACCGTGTACCGGTCGGACTCGCCCGCGCGCGACACCTTGTTGACCGTGACGCCTTCCATCGCCGGCGCCTGCACCTGCTCGACGAAACCGGCCAGCCACGCGTTGATCTCGTCCTTGACCATGAAGCCGTGCGGATCGGCGCCCTTGTACGGCCAGCCCGGAAGATCGCACTGCCAGTTGGGCGTGACGAGGCAAAACGAGTCCCAGCGCTGCGTGCGCCAGCTGTGCACCAGGCTTCGTTTTTCGATGACCAGATGGTCAATGCCGCGCTGCTGCAAACAGTGGCTGAGCGACAGGCCGGACTGGCCGCCGCCGACGATGACGACGCTGTAGTGAGTGGTCTTGGTAAGCATGGTGTTTCTTTTATTGAATCAGTCGAAGGCGATGACGGTCACCTGGGCATCGGGTTGCGCGTCGAACCGGGTGGCGATGTGCTCGATCTCGGCCAGTTGGTCCATCGCCTGCAAACAGGCGAAGCCGTACTTGGCACGCACGCGCTCCGACGCGATGCCGAGTGCATCGCGCGTGCGCTGCATGAAGTCCGGTAGCGGGTAGCTTTGACCGACGGCGAGGAAGTCCTCGACGACCAGCGACGGCGAGTAGCAGCGCGTCTCGCTGAAGTCGGGCCATCGAACATTGAAGTGCATCACGGGCATACGGATTTCCTTGTGGTGTCGAGCGATTGCTCAACAGGTCACGACAGCGCGTTGCATTGCCGACGCCGGCTCGGCGGACAGGCCCTGCCGGTACAACGTCGCGTGTCGCTCGGCACTGGCGGCCCAGCTGAAGCGGGCGATGAGGCGCTCGGCGGAGCGGGCGATCGCAGCCGGGTCGCGGGTTTTCAGCGCACGATCGATCGCGTCGGCAATCGATGACGGTTGCTCCGGGTCAGCCCACTGGCAATCGGCCTCGGTGAGGTATTCCGTGAAGGGCGCGATGCGCGACACCACCACCGGCGCGCCGCTCGCCAATGCTTCGAGCACGACCAGACCGAAACCCTCGTTGAGCGACGGCATGGCAACGACATCGGCCAGGCGATAGAGACCGGGCATGTCCGCATCGTCGAGCGGGCCGGTCAGCACCACCTGCTGGTTGCGGCCGATGCGCAGTCCACTGGCATCGGCCAACGCCTTGAAGTCGCGCGTGTAGTGTGCGTGGTCGAGCAAGCTGGCACCGCCTGCGATCACCAGTTGCGCATCGGGCCTGCGCGCGCGCAGCAGCACGAAGGCTTCGAGCAGCCGCAGCGTGTTCTTGCGCGCTTCGACGCCGCCCACCGCCAGCACGACTGGCGCCCCCGTGCGCACGCCGAGCCGACGTGCCAGCGCCGCATCGGTGTCATGTGCGGTGGCGCTGAAGCGCCCGCTGTCGACGCCATTGCTCACCTCGGACGCATCGATGCCGTGCTGGCGCCGCAGGATGTCTTGCCACAACCGGCTCACGCAAAACACCTGGCGCGCACGACGAAAGCCGCGCGCCTGCCAGAACATCAACTGCGGCGACGCAAAGACTTCGAGGTGATGCACCGTCCGCGCGAAGCCATCGATCAGCCCTTCGTCTTGCAGGTTGGCCAGCGCGTTGCCGCCGATCGGGTCGTGCGTGTGCAGCACGTCGAACGGCTTCTTTTCGATCAGCGCAGACAAATGGGTGGTGAAGGCCTCGATGCGGCCGCCGACCATCTCGACCATGTCGTGGGGCGTGCCACCGACCGGCACGAGTTGCGTCGCGCATCGCATCGGCCTGAAGAAACCTTGACCCGGCGACGCGGGTGCCATCACCGTCACATCGTGGCCGGCATCGTGCAAGGCATGCGCCAGCTCGATGGTGTGGACCACGCCGCCGCGCGGGTTCACCGAGTGCGTCAACAGGCCGATGCATAGCGGCTTCTTAAAGTCGAACGCTTCACGCATGGGCCACCTGCGCGTCGGACTCGGAGTCGGCAGCCTCGCAGATGAACGGGTCGCGCTGCAAGTCCCACAGCTCTTCGTGTTGCGAGCCCTGGCGCAACATGAGCTTGCGTGTGGCGTCGACATCGCCAACAACGGTGGCAGCCAGATCGCGCGCTGCAAAGCGCGCGAGCACCGCGTCGACCTTGTCGGGCCGAACGCTGAGCACGAAACCGTAGCTGGGGAACGATGTCAGCCAGCGCAGCAGCGGCACACCGGCAGGCCGCGGAATGGCATCGATGTCGATCGTCGCGCCGACGCCGGAGCATTCGAGCAGCATCAACGCCGTGCCGATGGCGCCGGCCATGCTGATGTCCTTGCCGGCATCGCACAGGCCTTCTTCTGCGAGCAACGGAAGGATTTCGAGATCGCCACGCAAGCGTTCACCGGGCGTCGCGGTCGAGGCGTTCCAGTAGGGGAACGGCTCCTCGTAGGCGCCGCGCAAGTCGATCGCCATCACGAGGCGATCGCCTGGCCGCGCATCGAAACTCGTCAGTAATTTCTTCGCGCGACCAAGGATGGACACGGCCAGCTGGGGACGCTCGCTTCGGTTGTTGCTGTGACCGCCGACGATCGGCACGCCATATTTCGCCGACGCCACCGCCATGCCCTTGAGCATTTCGTCCGCCGGCTGCATGCCCGCACTCCACAGCGCGTTGACGACGGCCGTCGGCCGGCCGCCCATCGCGTAGATGTCGCTCACGTTGACCATCACGCCGCAGTAGCCGGCGAACCACGGCATGCGGGTGATGAAGTCTTCGACCAGGCCCTCGATGGCGAAGAGAAGGTAGCCGCCATTGCCGTCGGGTATGGCTGCGCAGTCGTCGCCGATAGGCACTGCTTGCGACAGGTCGGTCGTCCCGCCCGGGAGCGCCCGGCCGAGTGCGGTGACGATGTCGCTGATGTCGCGCTTGTGCGCGAAGCCGCGCGAGTCGCGCAATGCAGCAACGATGGCGTGCAGCATGGGTGCCCTATTCAAGGCTGCTGCCCTCACCCTGGCCTCTCCCAGACGGAGAGGGAAAAGACGGACGACCCGCGCGGGAGACGAAGCCGCTGACCGGGTCATGGCACGGCGGATAAAAGCGCAAGTCCGGCTGCATCTCCGCATGGGGTCTTCCATGAATCGTCAGCGCGCCCGTCGTACGCCAGTGCAGCTTCTGAAACAGCGCCTCGTTCTGCGACTGCACATGCGCCATGAACGTGTTGCACCCCTGCGCACGTGCACGCGTCACCGCCAGCTTGATCAGCGTCGCGCCCAGATGGCCCTGGTTCCTGAACGCCGCGTGCACGGCAAGTCGCGAGCCCCACCAAACACCGGGCGATGCTTCATGGATGCGCACCGTGCCGACCACCTGATCCGGCATGCCACCGATGCACGACATCGCAACCAGCAACTGCGCGTGCTCATCGATGCCATCACGATCGTCGCCGATGAAGATGCCCTGCTCGATGCAAAACACCGCGCGGCGCAAGGCATGCGCTTCGTCGCGCTCCCAGCGCTGCGCAGCCTCGCGCACGAGGAATTCGACCGGCGCGTAGTGCACCACAGGGTCGACGATGTCATCGATGCAGCTCATGGTGGGCTCCTTCTTTCGAATGGTTTCGAGTCAGGACTCGTACACCGACAGCGAGGAGCAGGCGCCGCATTTTCCGCAGCCGGCCTTGATGTCGCTCGAACGCAGGTTGTGGGCGGCGACGCGCTGGCCCAACGGCTGGAGGATCGACTTCATGAACTCCGGCGTCGGCGCCGGATGGTCTTCCAACGGGGTGCCACTGATCGGCACGAACGGCACCACGAACGGGTACACGCCCATCGTGAGCAGCGTGTCGCAGATCTCGAGGATGGCTTCGCGCGTGTCGCCGAGCCCGGCCAGGATGTAGGTGCTGACCTGGCCACGCCCGAACACGCCGACCGCTGCCTCGAACGCGCTCATGTAGCGCGAGATCGGCACGCTGGCCTTGCCCGGCATGATCTTCTCGCGCACCGACTGCGTCACCACTTCGAGGTGCATGCCGAGCGTGTCGATGCCAGCCGCCTTCATGCGGTGGAACCACTGGTCGTCGTCCGGCGGTTCGCACTGGCCCTGGATCGGAATGTCGACCGCGGCCTTGATCGCGAATGCGCTCTCGCACAGGATGGCCGCACCGCGGTCGGTCGCGTTGGGCGTGCCCGTCGTCAGCACCATGTGCTTGACGCCGTCGAGCAGCACCGCGGCGCGCGCCACTTCGGCCAGCTGCTCGGGTGTCTTGCGCGCCACCGTGCGACCGGCTGCGAGCGACTGCCCGATCGCGCAGAACTTGCAGGTCTTCTTGCGGCTCTCGTAGCGGATGCAGGTCTGCAGCACCGTTGTCGCAAGGACGTCGGAGCCATGCAGCGTCGCGATGTGCGAGTACGGCACGCCGTCGAAAGTCTGCATCGAATAGAAGCGCGGCTGCTTCGGGAAGCTGATGCTCGCGATGGGAATCGCACCACGCGTGATGGTGCTCATACCCTGCGCGTCGGGTGCCTGCGCGGTGAAGGGCGAGTTCCACGCGGTCGACGTATGCACCGGCACCATGATCGTGTGACCGTCCACCGTGACGGCCTTGTGGTCCGATGGGCCGGCACCGCCGCGGCGGCTGGCCGCGCCGGCAGAAGGATCAACCAGCCGCAACCCGAAGGACTGCAACTCGGTCATCAGTTGCCGGCTCGACGGGGAGGTTGGCGTTGCGGTCGGTGTGGTCATAGGGATGTCCGGTGGAAGAAGAAGAACCGAAAGAACCGTTGGAAAGCTCGGCGGCGGCCGGCATGGCGAACGTGGTCGTGGCAGGACGCTCGTTGATCGCCAGGCTCAGCAGTTCGGGCCGCGCGTAGTGGCCGACCGAATCCATCATTCGTTTGCGCTTGGTGATGAGCGCCATGTCGAGGTCGGCGATGACCATGCCTTCGCCGTCGGTCAGCGGCGCTGCGAGGTGCTTGCCTTCGGGCGAGACGATGGCCGTGTGGCAACCGCCACGCAGCGCCTTTTGCAAACCGGTGTCGGGCGTGATCGCGACGATCTGCTCATCGGTCAGCCAGCCGGTCGCGTTCACCACGAAGCAACCCGACTCGAGCGCGTGATGACGGATGGTCACTTCCATCTGCTCCGCGAAGATCGGCCCGACCAACGAGCCGGGGAACTGCGCGCAATGGATTTCTTCGTGCTGCGCCATCAGCGCATAGCGAGCCAACGGGTTGTAGTGCTCCCAGCAGGCCAGCGCGCCGACGCGGCCGACGGCGGTGTCGACCACCTTGAGGCCGGCCGCATCGCCCTGGCCCCAGATCATTCGCTCGTGGTACGTCGGCGTGATCTTGCGGCGCTTGAGCGCGAGCGTGCCGTCGGCGTCGAACACCAGTTGCGTGTTGTAGAGGCTGCCATGGTCACGCTCGTTGACGCCGAGCACCACCACCACGCCGCGCGCCCGCGCCCGCTCCGCCACGGCCAGCGTGACCGGGCCCGGCACCACCACCGACCGCTCCATCAGCCGGATGTGCGCCGGCCCCTGCTGCACCGGTGGCTGCACGAAGGAGAAGTACGGGTAGTACGGCACGAAGGTCTCCGGAAAGACCATCAGCTGCACGCCCTTGCCCGCGGCCTCATCGATCGCCTCGCACACCTTGTTCAGGGTGCCGTCATGGCTCTCGAAGTCGGGCGATATCTGTACCGCTGCGGCGCGGACGATGCGTGGCGATGTCATGGCAGCGCGACTCTTACAGGGTCCAGGTGTCGAGGATGAAGGCGTTGGCCTTGCGGTGCAGCAGCACGATGTCGAGCACGTCGAGCGGGCTGATCGGCACGATGCCCGGAATCAGCGAGCCTTCGCCATGGCCGTACAGGGCCTGCAGCGCGAAGCGGCAGGCGTAGACCTTGCCGCCCTCTTCCATGAACTTGGTGATCTGCTTGTTGAAGTTTTGATGACCGGGGAAAGCCTCGTCGCCCAGCGTCGGGAAGCCGCGCTGCACGCCGAGCGTGACGCCGGGGCCGTACAGCAGGATGGTGGTGTCGAAACCCTTGCGCTTCAGCCGCGTGGCCTGCAGCAGATTGACGAAACCGATCGAGCCTTCGAAGGCGACGGTGTGGAAGGTGACCAGGGCCTTCTCGCCCGGTTCAGCCTTGACGTCTTCGAAGACTTTTTCTTCGTAGTCGACAAGGTGATCGCCAGTGACGTTCGGTGCTTTGGTGACTTTGGGCATGGTGTGTTCCGGTTGAAAAGTGGACTGAAAAACGAGAGGGACGATGTGCTGCTCGCCCTTCGAATTCGCACGCTTTGTGCCACTCGAAACCCGTGTGGATGCGATCAACCTGCAATCAATCAATAGCAGTGCGCCATCCGCGACCTCGAAAGAATTTCAGGCACTGTTTTCAATGGCTGGATGCGCCCTGCAGACAGCCTTCGAGGCCTCGCCATGCACACCGTTGATGCGCTTTCGATGCGATCAATGCACCCGATCAATGGACTTGAATGCACACGTTCGAGGCATTGATCGCTCACCTAAGCCGCATAAGACTCGTTTTGGTCGGCACGGAACCTGCGTCCGCCAATCGCATTCACCGATCGCATCCGATGCAATCAATGGATGCGATCAACTCACCGTGAACCCGCCATGAGCAACACATGACCAAACTCTCGCAGCATTGGCAGCGCAAGCTCGACACGAGCAGCAAGCCCGCCTACCTGTTCCTCGCCGACCTGATTGCCGACGACATCCGTACAGGCCGGCTGACGGCGCGCGACCAGCTCCCCACGCTGCGCGACCTCGCGGTCGATTTGCGGCTCAACTACACGACCGTGGCGCGCGGCTACGCGGAGGCGCGCAAGCGCGGCCTCATCGACTCGCGCTCGGGCACCGGCAGCTTCATACGCGGCAGCAGCCCCGCGCTGCCCTTGCGCGGCGGCAGCGGTGCCGAGATGACGATGAACCTGCCGCCCGAGCCGCAGGACGCCGGCCTGCTCGGACGCATGCACGAGAGCGCCGCTCGCGTGATGGCCGATTCCGACCTGTGGGATCTGCTGCGCTACCAGGACTTCGGCGGCTCCGTGCGCGACCGCGAGGCCGGCATGCAGTGGCTGCGGCCGCGCGTACCCGATTGCCGGCTCGACCAGATGCTGGTGTGCCCCGGCATCCACAGCGTGCTGGCGGCGGTGTTCTCGCAACTCGCACGACCGGGCGAACTGATCTGCGTCGAGGCGCTGACCTATCCGGGCGTGAAGGCGATCTCGACGCAGTTGGGCATCCAGCTGCATGCGCTGCAGCTCGACGAAGAAGGCCCGATGGGCGATGCCTTCGAGCACGCCTGCAAAACGCTCAAGCCCAAGGCGCTCTACGTCAACCCGACCCTCAACAACCCGACCACCGCGACGATCTCTCGCGCGCGTCGCGAAGCGCTGGCCGACATCGCCTTGCGCTACGCCATTCCGATCATCGAAGACGACGCCTACGCGATGATTCCGCGCCAGGTACCACCGACCTTCGCCAGCCTGGCGCCCGACCTCACCTACTACATCACCGGTTTTTCGAAGACGCTGGGTGCGGGGCTGCGCAACGCCTACGTGCGCTCGCCCAACGCGCGGCAATCGCAACGCCTGGCTGGCGCGCTGCGTGCCACCACCGTCATGGCCTCGCCCATCACCAACGCGCTCGCCACGCTGTGGGTCGAAGATGGCACCGCCGACGAAATGCTGGTCGCGGTGCGCAACGAATCGAACGCGCGCCAGGCGCTGGCGGTCAAGCACCTGGCCGACCACGGCATCAACGGCTCCGATCAACAGACCGAGGGCTTTCATTTGTGGCTGCCGTTGACCTCGGCGTGGAGCACCGTCGAATTCGCTTCGTACCTGCGCAGCCAGAACGTCGGCGTGGTCGCGAGCGCAGCCTTCTCTACCGACGGCGCGCCGCCGGACGCGGTGCGCATCTGCCTCGGCGGGCCGATGTCGCGCGAAGAATGCGATCAGGCATTGCGGCTGGTCGCCGATACGCTGACGCATCCGCTGCATCCGCACGCAACGGTGACCTAAGGCACGGACTCGCGCCCAGCCCTGACCGCCTGTAGGCACACGCCGACGTGCGCGGGATGCGTTATCCGGCAGCAAAGGCCCAGGGCAGACCACTAAGGTCGTGGCTCACCAACACACGGAGACCTTCATGAAAAGCATCATCCTTTGGCTGTGCGGCGTCCCGCTCATCGTCATCATCGGTCTGAAGGTTTTCGGCGTCTTTTGAGATTCGACAGGTTCCTCCTCCCGGCGCCTCTCTGGCGTCGTTCCATAGCGCCCTTCGGGGCGCTTTTTTTTGGTCAGAACGTTTCGCGACGAAGTTGTTGAACGTCTTCATGCAGCGACTTCGCCCAACTGCGCCGCTCCCGTCCATACGCCGATTGCGGCTCGCCGAACCGGACGATGGCCAGCAACGGCGGTGCCGTCAGCGTGTTCCACAACGAGGTGACGAGGTTGTCGTCGTCGATGTAGCGAGGCGCCTGGCTGGTCTCGCCGGTGGCGGCATCGGCAAAGCGAATCGCAGCGGGCTGGATCGGCGCATCGGCTGAGATAGCGGCCTGCATCAGGTTGGCATGGAACGGCAACAACCCGTGGCCATCGCTGGTCGTGCCCTCGGGAAAGATCGCGATCAGGTCGCCCTTGCGCAACGCGTCGGTCATGTGATGCACCACGCGCAGCGCGTCGCGTCGCCGCTCACGCTCGATATAGAGCGACCCCGCGCCGGTCGACAACATGCCGATGAGCGGCCAATGCCTGACGCCAGCTTTCGAGACGAAGCGCACGTGGCGTGCCGCGTGGATCGCGAGGATGTCGAGCCACGAGAGGTGATTGCACACCAGCAGCACCGGCCCGCCCGCAGGTGGCGTGCCTTGCACCGTGAGCTGCACTCCCATGAGCGCCAGCATGCGCGTTGCCCACTGCTGCACGGCCGTCTCGCGTTGCGCCGGGGTCATTGCCGGAAACTTGAAGCGAATGGTCCACCAGCCACCGAGCGCATGGCCGACGGCGCGAAGCAATTTCCAGGAAGCGGAGAGTTGACGCATGCGCGAAGTCGGCGCTTCAGCCGTGAACGAGGCGACCGGCGACGAGCGTATGGCGCGCCCGTCCTCGCAGCGCGTAGCCGGCAAACGGTGTGCTCTTGCCATGGCTGCGCAGCGTCTCGGGCTGCACCTGCCATTCGATCTCGGGGTCGATCACACAGATATCCGCCACACCGCCTGTCGTCAACTGGCCGGCGCCGGCTGCAGTCAGCAGTCGGGCCGGCGCCGATGTCACGACGCGCAACGCGCGCATGAGCCCGACACCGCTCTGCTCACCCCATTGCAGCGCCAGCGGCAGCAGCAATTCGAGCCCCGTCGCGCCCGCTTCGCTCTCAGCGAAGGGCAGCGTCTTGGCATCGGCATCGACCGGCGTGTGGTCGGACACCAGCGCATCGATGGTGCCGTCGGCCAGCCCTGCCGACAACGCATCGCGATCGCGTTGCTGGCGCAGCGGCGGGTTGAGCCGCGCGCGACTGTCGAAGTAGCCGATGTCGGTGTCTATCAGCAGCAGCGAATTGATGCTGACGTCGCAGGTCAGCGGCAGGCCGGCCGCCTTGGCTTCGCGCACCAGTTGCACACCGGCCGCACTAGAGAGCCGGCACAGGTGCACGCGTGCGCCGGTGCTCTTCATGAGTTCGACGATGGTGAAGATCGCGATGGTCTCGGCCGCCACCGGCACGCCGGACAGGCCGAGCCGCGTCGCGAGCGGGCCGCTGGCCGCGACACCCTTGCCGAGGTCGCGGTCTTGCGGGCGCAGCCATACGGTGTAGCCGAAGGTGCTCGCGTAGAGCAACGCGCGCTGCAGCACTTGCGTGTCGGCCAGGGCCACGTCGGCCTGGGTAAAGCCGATGCAGCCGGCTTCGGTCAGCGCGGCCATCTCGGTCAGCACTTCGCCGGCCAGGTTGCGGGTGAGGGCGCCCAGCGGAAACAGGCGTGCGCCGTTTTGTTTGGACGCGCGAAACCGCAGCATCTCGATCAGGCCAGGCTCGTCGAGCACCGGGTCGGTATCGGGCAGGCAGACCAGGCTGGTCACTCCGCCCGCGACCGCCGCGGCCATCTCGCTTCCGAGCATGCCCTCGTGCTCATAGCCGGGCTCGCGCAGGCGCGCTGCGAGATCGACCAGGCCTGGCGCCACGATGCAGCCTGCGGCATCGAGGGTGCGATCGGCCTTGAAGCCGGAAACGTCGCCGATGCCGGAGACCTTGCCGTCGGCCAGCGCGACGTCGGCCCGCTGGTCGAAGCCCGCTGCCGGATCGATCACGCGGCCGTTTGTTATGAGGATGTTCATGCTTCATTGCCCGCGACGATGCTCATCACCGCCATGCGCACCGCGATACCGAAAGTGACCTGCGGCAGGATCACGCTCTGCCTGCCGTCGACCACAGCGGAGTCGATTTCGACACCGCGGTTGATCGGCCCCGGGTGCATCACGATGGCGTCCGGCTTGGCCAGCCGAAGCTTCTCCGGCGTGAGCCCGTAGGTCTTGAAGAACTCCTGACTCGACGGCAGCAGCGCGCCGCTCATCCGCTCGTTTTGCAGGCGCAGCATGATCACGACGTCGCAATCCTTGATGCCTTCTTCGAGCGTGTGGCACACGCGCACGCCCATCTGGGCCATGTCGTCGGGCACCAGCGTCCGGGGGCCGACCACCCGCACTTCGGCACAACCCAGCGTGGTGAGGCCGTGAATATCGGAGCGCGCCACGCGCGAGTGCAGAACGTCACCGACGATCGCAACCGTGAGGTTGGTGAAGTCTTTCTTGTAGTGACGGATCGTGTACATGTCGAGCAGCCCCTGCGTCGGATGCGCATGGCGGCCGTCGCCGGCGTTGATCACATGCACATGCGGCGCGACGTGTTGCGCGATGAGGTACGGCGCGCCCGATTCGCCGTGCCGCACCACAAACAGGTCGGCGGCCATCGCGCTCAGGTTGGCGATGGTGTCGAGCAGCGACTCGCCCTTGGTCGCCGACGAGCGCGCGATGTCGAGGTTGATGACGTCGGCGCTCAGCCGCTTGGCCGCGATCTCGAAGGTGGTGCGAGTGCGCGTCGAGTTCTCGAAGAACAGGTTGAACACGCTCTTGCCGCGCAGCAACGGGACCTTCTTGACCTCGCGGTCGCTCACGCTGGTGAAGTTGGCGGCTGTGTCGAGGATGTGCGTAAGGATGCTCTTGGGCAGCCCTTCGATCGACAGCAGATGGATGAGTTCGCCGTTCTTGTTGAGCTGCGGATTGCGTTTGTAGAGCATCAGCGAGTGGCCTCAACTTGCAAGCTGAACACGCCTGATTCGCTGCGTGCCAAAGCCAGGAGTTGGGTGTCCGGCAACGTCAAATGCGTCGCTGCGAAGTCGGCTGCCACCGGCAGTTCACGCCCACCGCGGTCGACCAGCACCGCAAGCCGCACGCAGGCCGGACGCCCGAAGTCGAACAGCTCGTTGAGCACCGCGCGGATGGTGCGGCCGGTGTAGAGCACGTCGTCGAGCAGCAGCACATCGGCACCGTTCACTTCGAACGGCAACGCGGTTTGCGCGCTCGCAGCCAGGCCGCGGCGTGCGAAGTCGTCGCGATGCATGGCCGACGAGATCACGCCGGGGGCGCCGGGCAGGCCCAGGTCTTTTTGCAGCCGCTCCACCAGCCAGGCGCCGCCGGAAGTGATGCCGACCAGCCTCGTCTCGGGCCGCATCAGCTGCTTTACGCCGGATGTGAGCGCGGTGTAGAGCGCCTCGGCGTCGGGGATCGTGTTCAAGAAAGACTCCTCAGGAATTGCTCCAGGATGATGCAGGCGGAGGCGGCATCGGCATCGCGCGCGCCGGACGCGAGCGCCTCGGTCGTGCTGTAGCGCTCGTCGACTTCGTACACCGGCAGCTTGAAGCGTCCGTGCAGTTGGCGTGCGAACTTCTGAGCACGACGCGTGTTCTCGTGCGCTGCGCCATCGGGATGAAATGGCACGCCGATGACAAGTGCATCGGGCTGCCATTCGCGGATGCGGGCTTCGACCTGAACGAAGCGGGCATCGCCTTCGGCCTTGATGGTGGCCTGCGGCGACGCGGTCTTGAGCAGGCGATTGCCGGTAGCGACGCCCGTGCGCTTCAAGCCGAAATCGAAGGCCAGGAAGCTCTGAAAATGCGAGGGGACCGGGTCAGCAGAAGGAGCGGAAACGTCACGGGATGAGGCTGTGTTGGCTGGCTCGTTCGACATGACCAAAGCGCTCAGGCGTGACCGGCGTCGGGCGACAGCTTCCAGGCTTCCAGCCCCAGCAACAACAGCGCGCGGTCGTAGCGCTGCTCGATCGGCGTGTCGAAGATGACCGCCGGATCGGCATCGACGGTAAGCCAGCTGTTCTCGGCCAGCTCGGACTCGAGCTGCCCCTGCTCCCAGGCCGCATAACCGAGCGACACCAGCACCTTGCGCGGCCCGGCGCCGGTCGCCAGCGCTTCGAGCACGTCTTTCGACGTCGTCATTTCAAGGCCACCCGGAATCGTCATGGTCGATGCATAGACCGACTCCTCGGGCTTGTCGCCTTCCGCGAACACCGGCTCGTGCAGCACGAAGCCACGTTCGGTCTGCACCGGGCCACCCTGGAAAACCGGCGCCTCACCCAGTTCGGGTCGACTCAGATGCAGCTCGATCTTTTCGAACAGACCCTTCAAATTCATGTCGCTGGGCTTGTTGATCACGAGGCCCAGCGCGCCGCGTTCGCTGTGTTCGCACAGGTAGATCACGCTGCGCCTGAATGCCTTGTCTGCCAGACCGGGCATCGCGATCAGGAAATGATGCGTCAGGTTCATCGGGGCAGAATCAGAAGCCATATGCCTCCCATTTTACTGGCCGTCGACAAAGCCTATCCCAAAGGGCTGATGTGGTTCCGTCGCGATCTGCGCGTGGACGACAACGCAGCGCTCTATCACGCACTGCGCAGCTGCCGGCAGGTGCTGTGCGTGTTCGTGTTCGATCGGGCCATCCTCGACGCCTTGCCGAGCGCCGATCGACGGGTCGAATTCATCCGCGAATCGCTGGTGGAGCTCGATGCGGAGCTGCGTACCCTGGGCAGCGGGCTGATCGTTCGGCATGCGGTCGCGGCCGACGAAATCCCGGCGCTGGCCCACGCACTCGAAGTACAGGCCGTGTTCGCGAATCGCGACGATGAGCCGGCAGCGCTCGAACGTGACGCCAAGGTGTTCGGCGCGCTGGCCAACGCCGGCGTCACGTATCACACCTACAAAGACCAGACCATCTTCGAGCGCGACGAGGTGCTCACCAAGACCGGTCAGTCGTACACCGTGTTCACGCCCTACAAGCGCGCCTGGCTCGCCAAGCTCGAAGCTTTCTATCTGAAGCCGTATCCGGTACGCCACTACGTCGATGCACTGGCACCGCCGCCCGAATCGCTTCGTGCCGGCGTACCGACGTTGAAGGCCATCGGCTTCGAGAAGACCAACCTCGCCGAGCTCGAAATCCCCACCGGCACCCAGGGCGGCGCAGCGCTGTTCGACGACTTCTTTCAGCGCATCGACCGCTACGACGCGTCGCGCAACTTTCCGGCGGTGCGCGGCCCGAGCTACCTGAGCGTTCATCTGCGCTTCGGCACGGTGTCGATCCGGCAACTGGCCGGCGTGGCACATCAACTCGCGCTGCAAGGCGACGTCGGGGCCGCGACCTGGCTCAGCGAACTGATCTGGCGCGACTTTTACTTTCAGGTGCTGGCGTTCAACCCGCGCATTGGCGAGGGCAAGAGCTTCAGACCCGAGTACGACAAAATCATCTGGCATCACGGCAAGCATGCCGACGGGCTCTTCGACGCCTGGTGCCAGGGCCGAACCGGCTACCCCTTGATCGACGCGGCCATGGCGCAGATCAACCAGACCGGCTACATGCACAACCGGCTGCGCATGGTGGTGGCGAGCTTTCTGTGCAAGGACCTGGGACTGGACTGGCGCCGTGGCGAGGCCTACTTCGCACTGCACCTGAACGACTTCGAGCTCGCCTCCAACAACGGCGGCTGGCAGTGGGCGAGCTCCAGCGGTTGCGATGCGCAACCTTACTTTCGAATCTTCAATCCGGTCACACAGAGCGAACGCTTCGACCCGGAAGGCAAGTTCATCCGGCGTTATTTGCCTCAGATTTCAAAGCTATCGAACACGTCGATCCACGCGCCATGGAATGCCACGCCAGTGGAGCTCGAAGCCGCCGGCATCGTGCTGGGCGAGGGCTATCCGAAACCCGTCGTCGACCACGCCGAGGCGCGCGAACGCACGCTGCAGCGCTACGGCGTGGTGCGCAGCAAGGCGGTGTCCGCAAGCTGAGCCGGCGCAGCCCGGCGAGGCCGCCTCGCTGTGTGCGGGCGCTTTCCTATGTTGCACGAAAGGTTGCAGTCTCGGTGCCGATTGAAAAGATCGGCTGCACGCGCCAGATCGATCTGGTGAGGACCGGGCTGGCTGCGCTTTCGTACGGTTCAGGCGGGGGCCGCCAGCGCAGGCTCGCTGGTGTAGCTGCGCACCAGTCGCAGCAACTCGTCTTCCGAGTAGGGCTTGCCGAGGTAGTGGTTCACGCCCAACGTGCGGGCGTGGTCGCGGTGCTTCTCTGCGATGCGCGAGGTGATCATGATGATCGGCAGGTCGGCCAGTGACTCGTCGGCGCGAATGTTGCGCGCCAGGTCGAAACCGTCCATCCGCGGCATCTCGATGTCCGACAGCACGACCGAGGGCCGCTCCTGCTGCAATCGTTCGAGTGCCTGCAGACCATCGGCCGCCAGCGCGACCCGATAGCCTTCGCGTTGCAGCAGGCGCTGCGTCACGCGGCGCACGGTGATCGAGTCGTCGACCACCAGCACCAAAGGCACTTGCGCGGGTGCTTGCGGCAACATGACGACCTGCGCCGTACCGCCTTCGGCCGAGCCCGCCACACGGGCTCCTTCCGCACCAACGCCACCCGCAGCCTGCAGCTGCCGTGCCAGCTCGCCATGCACCGCCGCCAGCGCGACCGGGTTGTAGAGCAGCGCGACCGCGCCCGATGCCAGCACCGAGATGCCCGCCATGCCCGGCAACCGCGAGAGTTGCGGGCCAAGGTTCTTGACCACGACTTCCTGGTTGCCCAGCACTTCGTCCACATGCAGCGCCACGCGTTGCGCCGCGCTTCGCACGATGACGATGGTGTTGTGTTTGCCCGGTGCCCGCTCGCTGCGTGCCGACGATTGCAACAACGCACCCGCCCAGTAGAACGGCACCTGCTCGCTGCCGAACGGGTAGCTCTGCGTCAGGTAGGCCGACTCGACGTCGGAACCACCCACGCGCTGCACCAGTTCGACCAGGCTCGACGGCACGCCGATCGACACCGCGCCGGCCCGCATCATCACCACGTGTGTCACCGCGGTGGTGAGCGGCAGCACCAGCTTGAAGCTCGTGCCGGTGCCCGTCGCAGTGCGCGTTTCGATGCGACCGCCGAGCGCGGCGACATTCGCGCGAACCACGTCCATGCCGATGCCCCGGCCCGCCAGTTCCGACACCTGATCTGCCGTGGAGAAACCGGCCTTGAAAATCATCTCGGATGCTTGGTCCACCGAAAGCTGTTGGCCTTCCTCGATCAGGCCGAGTGCGAGGGCGCGAGCGGTGATGCGCTCGTGGTCGAGGCCCGCACCATCGTCCTTGAAGGTGACCGACACGTCGTTGCCTTCATGCTGCAGGTCGATGAGGATCAGGCCGCTGGCATCCTTGCCGGCCTTTTCTCGCACGGCAGCGTCTTCGATACCGTGGGCCACGCAGTTGCGCAGCAAATGTTCGAACGCCGGCGTCATCCGTTCAAGCACGCCGCGGTCCATCTCGATCGTGCCACCGGTGATGTCGAGGCGCACCTGCTTGCCGGTGTCTTTGGAGGCCTGCCGCACCACGCGGTAAAGGCGGTCGGACAGACCCTCGAACTCGACCATGCGCGTGCGCAAGAGTCCGCGTTGCAGCTCGCGGGTTTGCCGTGCCTGCGCGCTCAAGTCGTCTTCCGTCGCCTGCACGGTTTTCTGCAGCGTGCGCTGCACCGTGGCCACGTCGTTGACCGACTCGGCCATCATGCGGGTCAGTTCCTGCACGCGGGTGAAGCGGTCGAACTCGAGCGGATCGAAGCCCTGTTGCGAATCCTTGGCCTGGGCCAAGCGAGACTGCATCTGGCTTTCGGCCTGCACTTCGATGTCACGCAACTGCTGACGCAAGCGGTCCAGGTTGCCGGTCAGGTCGCCGAGCGAACTGCGCAACTGGCCCAGCTCGGCTTCCAGCCGCGAGCGCGTGATGATGACCTCGCCGGCCTGCGCGACCAGACGATCGAGCAGTTGCGTGCGGATGCGAACCTGCTGGGTCGACGAGGCGCGCAACGGCACCAGCGCAGACGGCGTAGGCAGTGCAGCCTTGGTTTTGGCGAGCGCAGGCGTTTCGACCGTATCGACCGTTTCGACCGCTTCGACCGTGTCGATTCCTTCGGAGAACGGATCCGCGCCGGCTTCGTCAGCCGCGTTCGGCAATGGCTCGGCGGGCTTGGCAGCGCTGACCAGCGGCATCGCCGCAGCGGTCGCGGCCTTCTGTGCGATCTCCGCCTGCGTTGCCGCATCCTCCGCGCGCAGGGCATCGAAAGTAGCTTGCAGACCGTCGAAGCGACCCAGCAAACGCTCGACCGATGCGGCATCGGCGCCAGCGCTGCCGACGTACTCGATCTCCGATTCCATGCGGTGCGCGCGCTCGCCCAGGCGCATGGCGCCAGCCAGACGCGCGCTGCCCTTCAGGGTGTGCAGCGTGCGCAGCACCGACGCCCGCGGCGCCGTGTCATCGGGCCGCTGAGCCCATTCGCGCAGCGCGGTGCCGAGTTGCGGAAGAAGCTCTGCCGCCTCTTCTTCGAAGATGGGGAACAGGTCGACATCGACCGCGTCGGCCAGATCGATCGCGTCTTCAGAATCCTCCATCGCGACGTTGGGCACATGGGCTGCTGAGTCGGCTTCGGTCGAGGCCGAGAAGCCGGAGGGGCGATCGGCGTGCTCTGCGGGAGCGAAGACCTGTTCGACCCTGGCCTCCACAGGCTCTACCGGCATCAGCGACTCAGCCACTTCGCGCAGGGCCTTGACGGTTTCATCGGCAGGCTCTTTCAGGAAGCCAGCAGCGAATTGATGGAGCAGGCGCCGGAGCTCTTCGGCCGCAGCGACCAGCACCGCGCCTTGTGCTTCGGTGCCGCTGCCTTGCATGTGCAGATGCTGCAACGCCGCTTCGAACAGGCGAGCCATGCCGGACAGGCTCTGAAAGCCGACGGTGGCCGAACTGCCCGCGAGCGAATGCGCCAATCCGATGGTCGAGTCGGCCACTTGCGTGTGCGGCTCCATCGCCCACTCGCCGACCTGATTGGCGAGCTGGCGGGACCATTCGTCGGCTTCGTTCAGATAGACGTTGTAGAGCGCGATGCCGATGCGCAGCGGGCCGATCGCCTTGACCGCATCGTCGGCGCCCGAGGCATTGGCCGCATCGATATAGACGGAAGGCGGCACGATCTCAACTGGCAGCGCCATGGAGGGCTCGCCGGCCGACTTGAGCAACGGCTCGTCGGAGGGCCCGGACAGCAATGGACTGAACACGGGTTCGACGCCGCGCTCGAATTCCGCGGTCGATGATTCGCCGAACTCGCGGGGCGCCGAGAAGGCCGTCGTTTCGCGGCTCGGCTCCAACGGCGACTGGGCTGTCGCGAAGAAATCGATCTCGTCGTTGCCGAGGAAAAAAGCCGGGTCGTCAACCCGCTCGCGATCGCACTCTGGCGCCGGATCGAACTGCGTCGGCTTGGCGTCGAAATCGAGAAAGTCGGTCGATGCGAAGTCGTCGTCGGAGTGGTCGAGCCGCGGTGCAGCCGGACGATCTTCGGCGGCGTCCTTGGCTTCTTTGCCAGCTTCCTCGGCAGACGCAGGCTTCGAGAAATCGAACTCCAGCGGCGCGTCGTAGGCCGTTGTGAGGAAGTCGAGATCCGGCAATTCCGGCATCAATGCGTCGGGCTCGCTCGGCGTTGCTGTCGCTGCAGCCGGCGGCTCGGCAGCGATCTGTCGCGCCGCAATAGCCAGCGCATCGGCGTCGGCCGCACGCGTCGGCATTGCCGCGATCGGCTCGCCCGACCGCAGCGCCTCGGCCATTGTCCGGAAAGGAACAGCTTGCCAGTTGTGCGGTTCGCCGGAGGCAACGGCCTCGACCCACTTCGCGAAATCCTGCAGCGCCCTGCCGGTGCCTTCGATCAATTCCGGCGTTTCGGCGCGCTGGTCTGCGAGCCAGGTGTTCAGCACCTGCTCGAAGGCCCACGCGGCTTCACCGAAGTCCATCAACCCGACCATGCGCGAGCTGCCCTTGAGCGTATGGAACGCACGGCGCAGCACGGTCAGTTCTCCGCCTTCGGCCGCGTCGCGGCGCAATGCAGACACCGCGGCCAGGCCGTTGTGCAGCACTTCGCGCGCCTCGTCCAGAAAGATGTTTTGCAGGTCTTCTTCTTCGAGCTCGGTGACCTCGGTGTCGGGCATCGAATGTTCGAGCGGCGCCGGTCCGGTGATCTTCGAGGTCCAGCTGTCGGTGGCGCGGCTGAACTCTTCGAGCGGGGAAACTTTCTTGCGGCTCGGCGCTGCGAGTGCAGCCAGTTTGGCCGCAATTTGTGCGTCCACTTCTTCCACGCTGAGCTTGGCGTCGTACGCGGCTTTGGCGGCGATCGGCGCTGCAGGAAGCGTTACAGAGGGCGCTGGCGAATGCGACGAAACGTCGTGCAACACGGGCGCAGCAGCAGGTGCGATCGACACCGGCACCGGCGCTTCGGGCACCGAGTCGGCCCCTTGCCGGCCCATCAACGGCTTCAGCTCGCCGGTTGCCGCGTCGAACACGAACAAACGCTTTGCCAGCGCCGGCTGGTAGCCCAGCATGTCGATCAGAAAACCGAGCGCGCCGAGGTTGTTGCCGAGCGAATCGAAGCTGCGCGTCTCTTCGGCCGACGATTCTTCGATGGTCGAATCGCGGGCCATCAGGTTGTCGACGTTGTCCCGCATGCGCTGCACGGTTTGCGCAGCCTGGTCGAGCCCGAGCACCGAGAAGACACCGCGCATTTGCAGCAGCTGGCTCGGCACGGTGCGCAACGAACTCTTGTCGCCCGGCCGACGGAAAAACTGGTCGAGCGATTTTTCAAGCTCGCTCAAATGGGAGCGCAACTCATCGACCACGGTGCCCATGGTCTGCCGATCGCTCACGCGTCGGTAGAGCTCTTCCATCCACGGTTCGAGCGGCTCCGAATGGCCGCCTTCACGAGCACGGTCGATGCGACCCGCGAGCTGCACAGTGCGCGCGGTCAGTTGCCGATCATGCGGGTCGAGGTCTTCGAAAGCCGCTTCCAGGTACAGCACCGAGGTCGCGACTTCCATGGCGAGTTCGGTGGCCGGTGGCTGCCCGGCGCGGAGCGAATCTTCGACTGCGTTGTTCAGCGCCTGCACCATCGGTGCACTGGGCGGATGCAGCTTGCCGAGCGACTCTCCCAACTGCGCGAAGGTGTCTGCCACCTGCCGCATGCGGGTCATGTCGCCACCCGACAGCGCCGACCACATTTCCTTGGCGGCCTCGATGCGTTTGCGCGCCTGCACCAACACCAGCGGATCAAAACGACCGAACTGTTCGACGGTGTAGTCGACGTGTTGCTCGGCTTCGAGGCCCCAGGCCGCACGCACGGCGCGCAAGGTCAGGGCTTCGTCGCGGGCGGTGGGCACGGCCTGTCCACAGAAGAACAGCAGGTCTTGCCCGAGTCGGTCCGACACGGTGTTGTCACCACGGGCGAGCGTGGCGTACTGCAGCAGCACACGCGAGGCGGCGCGCTTGACGTACACATCGGCGGGCATCAAGGCCAGGGAAAGCGATTCGAAGAATGCGGCGGCCAACGTCCAGAAACTTCGGACGCGGGAAATGGTGGCGCCGCGCGCGAGCCCGAGGCACAGCGCACTCAAGCGACGCGCAGCAGCGTCGTCGCCGGTCTTGACGACCTTGAGCACTTCGCGGTCGAGCTTGGATCGCACCGCCGGGTCGTAAACCAGCGTGGGCTGCCGGTCAGATGCCTCGATGTCGACCCAGCGAAAAGGCAGGCTCCAGAGGTCGGCCGGATGAACACGTTCATTGCCCACCAATTCGAGCACGTCGCGATACTGCGGAAACAGCGCGATCGGCGACACCGTCTTGCCCGACAACATGGCACTCAGAAAGTCAGTGACAGCAAAACCGGCCTTGTCGATTTTTTGTACAGCGGCTTCGTTGCAGCGCGTCGGCTCCGCGACGAAGCTCTGCACGGCGAACTCCATCGCGCCCAGCACCAGCGCCGGCGCGGCATGACCGACCATCTGCAACGCGCCCACGGCTTGATGCAGTTGCTGACGCGCGAGCCGCAGCGGCCCGGCATCGAGCTCGGGCACCGTGCCCGATTCGCGCGAGAAACGGCGCAGCGATTTGCTGACGCCGTCGATCGATTTCTGGATTTCACCCAAGACCCAGGCCAGCGGTCCAAGGTCTTCGGTGGCCGGCGCGTTGCCGGCGACATGAGCGGTGGCAGGGCTTAGGGTCGACACGATGTTTTCTCGGCGTGTATTTTTTTTAACGGGCGTCGGACGTCGAACGGCTTAAGCGATCTTGAAACGCGACACCGACTGGCGAAGTTCTTCAGCCATGTGCGACAGCTCGCGCACCTGTTGCGCGGTGGTGCGCGTGCCTTCGCCAGTTTGCTCGGTCACCGCAAAAATGTGCTGAATGTTGGCAGCCACCACGTTGGCCGAATCGGCCTCGCGCGATGCCGATTGGGAGATCTGCTCGATCAGCTCGGCAAGGCGACGCGACACGCGGTCGATCTCCGACAGTGCGGTGCCGGCGTTGTCGGACAACTTGGCGCCTTCGACCACACCCTGCGTGGAGCGCTCCATGGCGCCTACGGCATCCTGGGTGTCGGTTTGAATCGCCTTCACCAGCGCCGAGATCTGACGCGTCGCATCGGCCGACCGCTCGGCCAGCCGCTGCACTTCTTCGGCCACTACCGAGAAGCCGCGGCCGGCTTCACCGGCCGATGCCGCCTGAATGGCCGCGTTGAGTGCCAGCACGTTGGTCTGCTCGGTAATGTCGGAAATCAGCTCGGTGATTTCACCGATCTCCTGCGACGATTCGCCGAGCCGCTTGATGCGCTTGGACGTTTCCTGGATCTGGTCGCGAATCGAGTTCATACCGCCGATGGCGTTCTGCACCGCCTGCAAGCCGGACGATGCGGCCTGCAGCGACTGCCGCGCCACCGTGGCCGACTCTTGCGCCTGTGCCGACACGCCGTTGATTCGCTCGGCCATCGTCAGGACCGACTGCCCGGTCTCGCGAATCTCGCGCAGCTGCTCGGTCGAAGCTGCCAGCAGCTCGGTCGATGTGCTTTCCACTTGCGACGTCGTTGCGGCCACGCGGGTCGCCGTGTTCTGCACGTTGCCCACCAGCAAACGCAGTTCTTCCACCGTGTAGTTCACCGAATCGGCGATGGCGCCGGTGATGTCCTCGGTCACCGTGGCTTCTTGCGTCAAGTCGCCCTCGGCCACCGTTTGCAGCTCGTTCATGAGCCGCAAAATTGCCGCCTGGTTGGCGGCGTTCACGCGGCTCGCGTCTTCGCGCATGCGCTCGGCCTCGACCCGTTCGTTCTCGGCCAAAGCGGCACGTTCGCGCCCTTCTCTCACTTGAACGAAACCGATCGCGCCAGCGAGCAGCAGTGCCGCCAGCGCCAGCACGAACAGCATCACCAGGGTGCCGGCGCCCAGGCCGGTGCGTTGCGACAGCTTGTCTTGCAGATCGCCGAGCGCGAGGCGCAGCGGTTCGCTGTCGGTCAAGATCATCGATTGCGCTTCGCGCGCCGCCACCAGGCCCTGCAGGTTTCCGAGAATGGCACCGGCCTGGCCGCGCGTCTGCTCATACGTCTTCAGGATGGCTTCGAGTTGCTGGCGGGTCTGCGCATCGCGCGAGCCGGGCAAGCGTTGTTGCGCATTGCCGTCGAGCAGGCCGCGCGTAATTTCCTGGAAGGTGTTCAGGTCTTTGCCAAGCAGGAACACCGCATCGGGGCTCACGCCTTCGACCGTCAGAAATTCATTGGCAGACTTGCCGATCCGCTGCGTCAGCATGACCAGCTGACCGGCAGCAGAGATCTCCGGCACGGTCGCGTTCTGCTGCATCTTGAGCGACGCCACCGTCTCGGTCATTTCAAGCAAATCGGACGACTGGCGGTTGATGTTGCGAAGCGCGGCACCGACCTGCGTCAGGATCTGCTGCTGCGCCAGCACGGCTTTGGCGCTCTTGTCGGCACGATCGACCAGCGGATTGATTTTTTCGAGTTCCGCGTCGTACTGAGAACCGACACGCTCGAGCTTGAGCGAGTCGTCACCGGCCGTCAGGCCTTGTGCGCGACGCGCCAGATCGTCCGAACTTTCCTTCACTTCGGTGAAGGCCGGCACGTTGCCCACCAGCGCCTGCGAAACCGACTTGGCCAGACGCTGCGATTGCATCAGCGCCTGACCAGTCGAAGCCACCTGTTGTGCCAAACGCTCTGCGCGAAGAATAGCGGAACCCGCCACGAGAAGCAGCAGCAACACGACCGCCGCCAGCACGCCGGCCAGCACGCGCTGTTGGCGTTGCAGCCCACCGCGTGTCGCCAACGGCGCACCGGTGCCATTGCCCGCCGATGCCGCCAGGGGCTCAGGCACATCGTCGAAATTACGGCTGGGCGCAAAGTCGGCGTGGCCATCCGGAGACACCACGGTATCCGGAGGTTCGGGCGCGTGTGCAGGCACCGCAGCCGCCTCGTTCGCGGACTCACGGCGCAACAGCACCGTTCGTTCTTCCGGCGGCTGAACCGTCTCGGTGTGCTCGAGCGACATGGCCGCGGCGTTGCTGGCGTGAACGGTCACGCCGTCTTCCCGCAAAGGTAGAAACTTCTTGAACTTGTCGGCGATCGAACTCACGGTCGGTCCTTCAGGTTGTTGTCTGCTCGACGCCCTCAGGCGCCGATGCTCAAAAACTGGGGTTGCTGCGACAGCGCCTGCAGGTTGACTTCCTGCCAGCGCTCTCCTGCAACGTCTGTGTAGGCATGCCCGAGCCACGCGGGCGCATCAGGCCCCGGCAGCTCGGCAGCGGTAAATGCTTCAACGCCACGCAGCCCGATCAGGCGATCGACGAGCAATGCGCAATTGACTTCGAGCAACTCGTTCAAGGCCACCATGCGCGACTGCGCACGGGCCGATTCGGTAGCGGCCAGCGGCGTCGCAACGCCCGATGCAAAACTCGACAACTGCACCACGCCGTACAGGCCGCCGCGCAAGTTGGCGACGCCGAGGAACCACGGCTCGGTATAGGGCACTGCTTGCGGTGGCGTCCAAGGAAATATCTCGCCAGCATGGGAGAGGGGAAACAGGTACTTGCGGTCGCCTGCTTCGACTGCGAGCCAGGAGGCAGACACACCCGATGTGCGCGCTGCCTGCAGACGACTGGCAAGTCGGGACTGGAAAGCGCGCAGGGCGTCGCGGTTGGCCATGGACTCGTCGGGACGATCAGGCCAGCGCGCTGATCTTTGCCATCAGTTCGGCCGCGTTGACCGGCTTCACGATGTAGTCGCGAGCGCCCTGGCGCATGCCCCAGACGCGGTCCGTTTCCTGGTTCTTGCTGGTGCACAGAATGATGGGCACGGATGCGTATTGCGGATTGCGCGCGATGGCGCGAGTCAGCTGAAAGCCGTTTTGACCGGGCATCACGACGTCCATCAGGATGAGGTCGGGTTGTTCTTCTTCGAGGCGGCGCATCGCGTCGTCCGCGTTCTCTGCGGTTTTGACGGCGAACCCATTCTTCTGGAGCAGGTCGGTCAAAAACAGCAACTCCGTCTTGGAGTCGTCGACGACCAGCACTTTGTGAATCGGCATTAAGGTGCTTCCTGTTGAACCAGACCGAACTGCTGCACGGCTTGCAGCAACTGGTCTTTGGTGAACGGCTTGGTGAGATAGTCCTGCGAGCCGACCATGCGGCCGCGCGCCTTGTCGAAGACGCCGTCTTTGGAAGACAGCATCACGACAGGGACGTTTGAAAAATGCGCGTTGCGCTTGATGATGGCGCAGGTCTGGTAGCCGTCGAGACGCGGCATCAGAATGTCGCAAAAGATGAGGTGCGGCTTGTGGTCGTTGATCTTCGAGAGTGCATCGAAGCCATCTTCGGCGAGCAGCACTTCATGACCACCTTGCTTCAGGAAGATCTCGGCACTGCGCCGAATGGTGTTGCTGTCATCGATGACCAGCACCTTGTAACCGGACCCGCTCGTGCTCATTCGCACTCCTCGTTGCACCCACACCGGGAAGACGACTGCGCCGACTTCTCAGCGCAGGAAGCACGACCCTATGCCATGCTTCACATCTCAACCATTTCGAAGTCTTCCTTGCGCGCCCCGCACTCCGGGCAAGTCCAATTCATTGGAACCTCTGCCCACGCCGTACCTGGCGCAATACCATCTTCTGGTACTCCCACCGCTTCGTCATAGATCCACCCGCAAATCAGGCACATCCAGGTTTTCGTATTCATCGCAGCTTAAAGTCCCTGTACATAGAATGCAACGATTGTATCTAGGCGTATCACGATTACACGTGACCAACGTCTCACATATGCCACCATCGCGTGACACCAAACGGCGTATGACAACTTACTTACTACCGCCCGAGAACGCCCGCCTTCCTGGTGATCTTAACGACCCCCCAACAACCGAAGAAGACGAGGGGCTAGAGGTCGAAGGCCTGGATCCTCCCTGCGTGCTGGTTTTTAATGCGAGCGACCCCAGCGGCGCCGGTGGATTGGGCGGCGATGCACTCGCCATGGCCTCCGTCGGCGCCCACATGTTGCCGGTCGTAACAGGCGCCTACGCACGCGACACCGCCGAAATCTTCGATCACTTTCCGTTCGATGAAGAAGCCGTTGCCGAACAAACGCGCGCCATCCTGGAGGACGTCGAAGTGCAATTGATCAAGGTCGGCTTCGTCGGCACGCCGGAGATCCTGAGCACAGTTGCCGAAACCGCGACCGACTATCCCGAGGTACCACTGGTGGCGTACATGCCCAACCTGTCGTGGTGGGACGAGAACCTCATCGAGCCGTACCTCGACGCTTTCCGCGAACTGCTGTTGCCGCAGACGACGGTTCTGGTCGGAAACCACAGCACCCTGTGGCGCTGGCTGTTACCCGACTGGTCCGGCGACCGGCCACCCGGAGCGCGCGACATCGCCAAGGCCGCGGGCGAGTTCGGCGTGCCCTACACGCTGGTGACCGGCATCATGCTGCCCGACCAGCACATCGACAACGTGCTGGCGTCACCGCAATCGGTGCTCGCGAGCGAGAAATACGAGCGGCTCGAAGCCGTGTTCTCCGGTGCTGGCGACACGCTGTCGGCTGCGCTCGCGGCACTGCTCGCCAGCGGTACCGACCTGGTCGCAGCCACCGGCGAAGCGCTGAGTTATATGGATCGCTGTCTCGACGCAGGCTTCAGGCCGGGCATGGGGCACGTGATTCCCGACCGCCTCTTCTGGGCGCAAGAAGAAGAAGAAGAAGATCTCGACGATGACCCTCCCGAAATCGGAGACGCCTCCGATTTCGGCCTGCCTCCGCATGACACCCGACACTAATCTCTCGCACTGAAAAGCACTGACATGGCTACCGACCTCAACGAAACCCTCTTCGAGCGCGCTCGCGCCGTCATCCCCGGCGGCGTCAATTCGCCGGTCCGCGCATTCAAGGCCGTGGGCGGCACGCCGCGCTTCGTCAAGCGCGCGCAAGGCGCTTACTTCTGGGACGCCAACGACAAGCGCTACATCGACTACATCGGCTCATGGGGTCCGATGATCCTCGGCCATGGCCATCCGGCGGTAGTCGAAGCCGTACAGAAGGCCGTGCTCGACGGCTTTTCCTACGGCGCGCCGACCGAACGCGAGATCGAATTGGCCGAAGCCATCCTCGCGCTGGTGCCGTCGATGGAAATGGTGCGCCTGGTGAGCTCCGGCACCGAAGCCGCGATGAGCGCGCTGCGGCTGGCGCGCGGTGCCACCGGCCGCAAGTACATCATCAAGTTCGAAGGCTGTTATCACGGCCACGCCGACGCGTTGCTGGTCAAGGCTGGCTCCGGTCTCGCAACCTTCGGGCATCCGACTTCCGCAGGCGTGCCGCCCGAAGTCGTGCAGCACACGCTGGTTCTCGAATACAACAATATCGCGCAACTTGAAGAAGCCTTCACGCTCCACGGCCACGAACTCGCTTGCCTGATGATCGAAGCGATCGCCGGCAACATGAACTTCGTGCGCGCCACGCCCGAGTTCGCCAAGCGCTGCAGGGAGCTCTGCACTCAGCACGGCGCGCTGCTGGTATTCGACGAAGTGATGACGGGTTTTCGCGTTGGCCTGCATGGCGCGCAGGGCGTGCTCGGCGTCACGCCCGACCTCACTGTGCTGGGCAAAGTGATCGGCGGCGGTATGCCACTGGCTGCATTCGGCGGGCCGCGCGCCATCATGGAGCAGCTGGCGCCGCTTGGCCCGGTGTACCAGGCGGGCACGCTGTCGGGCAACCCGGTAGCCACCGCATGCGGTTTGGCGACGCTCAAGGAAGTGGCCAAGCCCGGCTTCTTCGAAGGGCTCGGCCGGAAGACGCGTTCGCTGACCGACGGCCTGCGCGCCGCTGCGAAGGCCGAGGGCCTGCCCTTCAACGCCGACAGCGAAGGCGGCATGTTCGGTTTCTTCTTGATGGATGCACTGCCGCAAAACTACGCGACGGTGATGACGACCGATAACGCCAAATTCAACGCGCTGTTTCACGGCCTGCTCGACCGCGGCGTCTACATCGCACCGGCTTTGTATGAAGCCGGGTTCGTCAGCGCGGCGCACAGCGAAGAAGACATTGCAGCGACCATCGCGTCTGCGCGCGAGATCTTCAGGACACTGGCAAATCGGTAAGCGCGCCAGCCGCTGCAGCTAAGCGCTGGATCCTGTGCATCGGCCAACGGTGCCGATGTCCGCCTTGCTCACGGCTGCGACGGCTGCGACAGTACCCATTTCGCGAGGAGCGCCGCATCGGCTTCGCTCACCTGCGGTTGCCGCGGCATGATGAGGCGACCCCAGACACCGACGCCGCCGCTGCGAATCTTGGCGGCCAGATGCGCCGGTGCGCCTGCATCGTCGCGGTAGCGCGCCGCGACCTGCGCGAAGCCCGGGCCGACCTGCGTGTGGACCAGCCCGTGGCACGACAGGCAGCCGGATTTGTTGGCCAACGCCTGCCCTTGAACTGACGCGGTCGCGATCGTGGTCGCCGTTGCAGGCGCTGGAGAAGTTGGCGTCGCCGCTGTCTGCGCCCACACCGCCGACCCGCTGCCTGCCACCACAACAGCAACCGCGACAGCAACTGCAACTGCCGCCCACCATCGCCCGGCTATCGGCCGCACTCGACACCCCGGCCAGTGGCGCATGTCTTCAATGCCGCTTCAATGCCGAAAGTGCCGCACGCCGCTGAGCACCATCACCACGCCGCGCTCGTCGGCTGCATCGATCACTTCCTGGTCGCGCATCGAGCCACCGGGTTGAATGACGCTGCTCGCACCGGCATCGACAACAACATCGAGCCCGTCGCGGAACGGGAAAAACGCATCACTCGCAACCGCCGTGCTCTTCAACGACAGCCCTGCATGCTCGGCCTTGATGCTCGCGATGCGTGCCGAGTCGAGGCGGCTCATCTGGCCCGCGCCGACGCCCATCGTCATGCCACCGGCACAGAACACGATCGCGTTGCTCTTGACGAACTTGGCGACCTTCCATGCGAACAGCAGGTCTTCGAGTTGCTCGGCGGTCGGCTGCTTCTTGCTGACCACCTTGAGTTCGCTCGCGGCGAGCACGCGGTTGTCGGCGGTCTGCATCAGCAGGCCGGAGCCGACACGCTTGACGTCGACCGCGTTGCGCCCATTGTCCCAATCGGTCGCGCCACCCGGCGGCAGTGCGATCTCGAGCACGCGCACATTGAGCTTGGCCTTGGTCGCCTGGAACACCGCGAGCGCTTCGGGCGTGTAGCCGGGCGCCATTAGCACCTCGACGAACTGCTTGTTGATTTCTTGCGCGGTGGCTGCGTCCACTGGACGATTGAACGCGATGATGCCGCCGAAGGCCGAAGTCGGATCGGTCTTGAACGCCTTTGCATAAGCCTCGGCCGCATCCTTGCCGACCGCCACGCCGCACGGATTGGCGTGCTTCACGATCACGCATGCAGGAACGTCAAAGCTCTTGACGCATTCCCAGGCCGCATCGGCATCGGCGATGTTGTTGTAGCTCAACTCCTTGCCTTGCAACTGCTTCGCGCTGACCAGCGATCCCGGCGCCGGGAACAGGTCGCGATAGAACGCGGCCTGCTGGTGAGGGTTCTCCCCGTAACGCAGATCCTGCAGCTTGACGAAGCGGCCGTTGGTCTGCGCGGGGAACAGCGCACGCGTCGGCGCGGGCTGGCCGATGCTGGCGTCGAAGTCGATGGCAGAGAGGTAGTCGCTGATCGCGCCGTCGTACTGGCTGATGCGATTGAAGGCGGCCACCGAGAAAGCGAACCTGGTCTTGTCGCTCAGCTTGCCGTCTGCCCTGAGTTCGGCCAGTGCCTGCGGGTACTGCGCGGCATCGGTCAGCACGCCGACGTCTTGCCAGTTCTTGGCCGCGCTGCGCACCATCGCCGGCCCGCCGATGTCGATGTTCTCGATCGCGTCTTCCAGCGTGCAGCCGGGCTTGGCGACGGTCGATTCGAACGGGTAGAGATTGACCACCAGCAAATCAATCGCCTCGATGTCGTGCGCGTCGATGGCCGCCACATGCGCCGGCACATCGCGGCGCGCGAGCAGGCCCCCATGGATCTTGGGGTGCAGTGTCTTGACCCGGCCATCGAGCATCTCGGGAAAGCCCGTGTGGTCGGCGACTTCGGTCACCGGCAAGCCGGCATCGGCAAGAAGCTTGGCGGTGCCGCCGGTCGAGAGCAGCTTGATATCGAGCGCGTGCAACGCCAGGGCGAATTCGAGGATTCCGGTCTTGTCGGAAACGGAGATCAGTGCGGTGAGTGCCATGGGGTGCTTTGTTGCTTCGTGTTTTGTTCTTCTGCTGCGGTGTGCTTACGCACTTACTTGAGCAACTTGTGTTCGACCAGCTTCTTGCGCAGCGTGTTGCGATTGAGACCGAGCCACTGCGCGGCGCGCGACTGGTTGCCCTCGGCCCGCGTCATGACGACGTCGAGCAATGGTTTTTCGACCACGCGCACGAGCATCTCGTACATACCGTCGGGCTCGGTGCCGCGCAGGTCGCGAAAGTAACTGTCGAGGCTGGTGCGCACGCAGTCTTCAATGTGTTTTTTGCTCATGCTTGTTCTCTGCTTCTCTTCTCATTCAGCGGTGGTGACCGCTTCCTCGTTCCCCATCGTCCCCATTGCGTCCGTCTGCTCTTCGTCAGGGCGGTACGTCGGCATGCGGTCCATGCGGACCCCAAGCTCATCGAAATATTCGCCGACCGCGCGCAGTTGCAATGCGCTGTCTTCGATCGTATTCATGCGGGCCCGGAACGCCTCGCCATCCGGCAGGCCCCGAACGTACCAGCCGATGTGTTTGCGGGCAGTGCGCACACCGCTGTACTCACCGTACAAACCATGGTGCTCTTGAAGATGGTCGAGCAGCAATCGCCGTACTTCGGCAACGAGCGGTGGCGCAAGGTGCGTTCCGGTTTCCAGGAAGTGCGCGATCTCGCGAAAGATCCATGGGCGGCCTTGCGCGGCGCGGCCGATCATCACCGCATCGGCACCGGTTGCTGCCAGCACGTCGCGTGCTTTCTCCGGACTGGTCACGTCGCCGTTGGCAACCACGGGCACACGCACCGCGGCCTTCACTGCCGCGATGGTGTCGTACTCGGCGGCACCCTTGTAGCCCTGCTCGCGCGTGCGGCCATGCACTGTCAGCATCTGCACGCCGGCTGCTTCGAAATCACGCGCCAGCTTCACCGCGTTGCGACGATCGTCGCTCCAACCGGTTCGCATCTTGAGCGTGACGGGCACGCCATGCGGCGCTGCAGCAGCCACCACCGCTTCGACGATTTGAAGCGCCAGCGGCTCGTCGCGCATCAATGCGGAGCCCGCCCATTTGTTGCACACCTTCTTGGCGGGGCAACCCATATTGATATCGATGATCTGCGCGCCGCGCTCGATGTTGTATTGCGCTGCTTCGGCCATCATTGCCGCATCGGTGCCAGCGATCTGCACCGAGATCGGACCGGGCTCACCCACATGATCGGCACGGCGCGACGTCTTGAGCGAGCCCCACAGATCCCTTCGCGAAGTGACCATCTCGCTCACTGCATAACCGGCACCGAGTTGTCGACACAGCATGCGAAACGGCCTGTCGGTCACGCCGGCCATGGGCGCGACGAACAGGCGGTTTTCCAGCGTGATGTTGCCGATCTGCAGTGTCATGAAAGTGGAAGCGGGTGTGCTGTCGGCTGCTGAAAAATGAGGCACGATTGTAGCCACGCCGCGTTTCAGTGACTGAAACGATTTGCACGAATATTTGCCTCGGGTTTGCGAGCCCGTTCGCGGCGTTGGTCGCCCGGTCTTCAGCCGTCCCGATCGGTGCCCGCCCGATCGCGCGTTTTTCCCACAACGTGCCCAAAGCACCGCTTCCTATACTGCGCGACCATGCAAGCCTGGCTCGACTCTCTTCTCGCACTGCTCGCGCTCCCGCAATACGGGCTGTCGACGCTTTTCATGGCCGCTTTCGTATCTGCCACGCTGGTGCCGGTCGGGTCCGAGCCGTTTCTATTCGGCCTTCTCAAGTTGAACCCGTCTATGTTCTGGCCGGCCATCGGCGTCGCGACCCTTGGCAACACTTTGGGCGGCGCCGTCGACTGGTGGATGGGTTATGGCGCGCACCAAGTCGCCGACAAGTATTCGAATTCCAAGCACCACACGCGCGTGCTCAAGTGGCTTGAAAAGCTCGGCCCCAAAGCGTGCCTCTTGAGTTGGCTGCCGCTGGTCGGCGATCCGCTTTGCGCCGTCGCCGGCTGGCTCAAGCTGTCGTTCTGGCCGTGTGTGTTCTACATGGCCATTGGCAAATTTGCGCGCTACGTGACGATGACAGTCGCGCTTCTCTACATCTGGCCGGAGTAACCGAGCGGCTCAGCCCAGCAGGGCGTACGGGCCGCCGCGTTCGAGTGCGCGCTTGTAAGCGGGGCGCGCATGGATGCGCTCGAGATAGGCCATGAGCTTGGGGCGAGTCGCATTGAGACCGCCGCGCGCTTTTGCCGCTTCGACCGGGAAGCTCATCTGGATGTCGGCACCGGTAAAGTTCTCTCCAGCGAACCAGCGGCTCTTGCCGAGCTCGCCTTCCATGAATTCGAGGTGCGCCTTGATGTTCGGTGTGATGAAACCAGCCTTGGCCCTGGCAGCGATGGATTTGGCGATCGGCTTCACGAAGAAAGGCATCTTGCCGTTCTCGATTTTGTCGAAGATCAATTTCAACAGCAGCGGCGGCATGGCAGAACCCTCTGCGTAGTGCAGCCAGTAGCGATAACGCAGTGCTTCCGGGGTTCCCGCGGCAGGTGCCAATCGGCCTTCACCAAAACGCTCTATCACCGTCTCGACAATCGCTCCGGACTCTGCCAACGTCAACCCGTCCTCGGTTGTCACGACGGGCGATTTGCCCAGCGGATGCACCGCGCGCAACTCGGGTGGTGCCAGCATCGTCTGCGGGTTGCGCTCGTAGCGAACGACTTCGTATGGCAGGGCGAGCTCTTCGAGCAGCCAGAGCACGCGTTGCGAGCGCGAGTTGTTGAGATGGTGAACGGTGATCATGAGCGTCGCAAAATGCGAATGAATTCTGGAAAGATCGGGAGTCTAACGACGCTGTTGCTGTGCGCCTTGGGCGGGCTGGCATCCGATGCCAATGCACTGGAACCCGAGGCGATTTTTCAACGTGTCTCGCCCGCTGTGTGGACGGTGAAGGCCGATCGTGGCAGGGGCGCGTTCTCCATCGGCAGCGCGGTCGCCGTTACGCCCGCTGCAATGGTCACCGCGTGCCATGTGGTCGACGCGCGTCTTTCTGATCACGAGAGACGGCCAGTACGGCACTGCCACCAGTTCAGCTGCACTCATCGGGCATGTCAAAGCATGCGCCGGTCGCAACGTGACCTGCGCGGTCTACGCTGTGGACAACACCGTCGTTTGGGGCATGCAACAGGCAGCGGCAAAGTAGCCCTGCCAGTGGCGCTGCAAACGGTTCAGGAGCTGAACAGGAAGTTCATCACGTCGCCATCCTTGACGACGTATTCCTTGCCTTCGCTGCGCATCTTTCCGGCGTCCTTGGAGCCCTGCTCGCCCTTGAAGGCGATGTAGTCGTTGAAGGCGATGGTCTGGGCGCGGATGTAGCCCTTTTCGAAGTCGCCGTGGATCACGCCCGCCGCTTGCGGGCCGGTGTCGCCGATATGAATGGTCCAGGCGCGCACTTCTTTCACGCCGGCGGTGAAATAGGTTTGGAGGCCGAGCAGCTGGTAGGCCGCGCGAATCAGCCGGTTCAGGCCCGGCTCTTCCTGGCCGATTTCGGCGAGGAACATCTTCTTGTCCTCGTCGTCCATCTCGGACAGGTCGGCTTCGATCTTGGCGCAGATGGCCACCACGGGCGCCTTCTGCTTGTCGGCGTATTCACGCAGTCGATCAAGGTACGGATTGTTCTCGAAGCCGTCTTCGGCCACGTTGCCGACGAACATCGCCGGCTTGGCGGTGATGAGCGTGAACGACCTGACCAGCGGTTGCTCGTCTTTCGTGAATTCGAGCGCGCGCACCGGAATGTTTTCATTCAGGGCGGCCTGGCATTTCTCGAGCAGGGCGACCAGCTTGATGGACTCCTTGTCGCCCGAACGCGCCGTCTTGCCGTGGCGATGCAGCGCCTTCTCTACCGTGGCGAGGTCGGCCAGGCACAACTCGGTCTGGATCACTTCGATGTCGGAGATCGGATCGATCTTGCCCGCCACATGAATCACGTTGTCATCGTCGAAGCAGCGCACCACGTTCACCGTGGCGTCGGTTTCGCGAATGTGCGCCAGGAACTTGTTGCCCAGTCCTTCACCGGTGCTGGCGCCGGCCACAAGGCCCGCGATGTCGACGAATTCGACGATGGCCGGAACGATGCGTTCTGGCTTCACGATCTCGCTCAGTTGCGCCAGCCGCGGGTCGGGCACTTCGACCACGCCGACATTCGGCTCGATGGTGCAGAAGGGATAGTTTTCCGCTGCGATGCCGGCCTTGGTCAACGCGTTGAAAAGGGTGGATTTACCGACGTTGGGCAGGCCGACGATGCCGCATTGCAAACTCATGGAGGTCCTCTGGAATCAACCCGTGATTTTAGGCGAGGACCTCGAAGCTTCGACGTCGCGCGACTTCCGGCGGATTCCGGGCGCTTCGCATGCAGCATAAGGGTAAAACCCGACGCGCAAACGTTTGCGCAAACGTTTGCTTTGGCTACGATCGGAGTCCCGGCAACAGACCGGAGCCCATCCATTTTCAGGAGACATACCGTGAAATTCACTCGCCGCACCATTCAATCCACCGCCGTTCTGGCACTGCTGGGCGCCCTCGCCGCGACGCCTGCGCTCGCACAGGACAAGCCCAAGGTCGCATTGGTCATGAAGTCGCTGGCCAACGAGTTCTTCCAGACCATGGAAGACGGCGCCAAGGCGCATCAAAAAGCACACGCATCCGAGTACACGTTGATGGCCAGCGGCATCAAGGACGAAACCGACACCGCCGCCCAGATCAAGATGGTCGAGCAGATGGTGGCGCAGAAAATCAATGCGCTGGTGATCGCCCCGGCGGACTCGAAAGCGCTGGTACCGGTGATCAAGGCGGCCATCGACAAGGGCATCCTCGTCGTCAACATCGACAACCAGCTGGACACCGCCGCGCTGAAGGAAAAGTCGATCCAGGTGCCCTTCGTCGGCCCCGACAACCGAGCCGGCGCCAAGCTGGTCGGCGACTACCTGGCCAAGAGCCTGAAGGCCGGAGACAAGGTCGGCATCGTCGAGGGCGTCTCGACCACGTTCAATGCGCAGCAGCGCACGCTCGGCTACCAGGATGCAATGAAAGCCGCCGGCGCCACCGTCGTCGGCGTGCAATCCGGCCAATGGGAGATCGACAAGGGCAACACCGTGGCGGCCGGCATGATGCGCGAGCATCCCGACCTCAAAGCACTGCTGGTCGGCAACGACAGCATGGCGCTCGGTGCCGTGGCGGCGGTCAAGGCCGCCGGCAAGACCGGCAAGGTGTTGGTCGTCGGCTACGACAACATCGGTGCCATCAAGCCCATGCTCGCCGACGGCCGCGTGTTGGCCACAGCCGACCAGTTCGCAGCGAAGCAGGCGGTGTTCGGGATCGAGACCGCGCTCAAGGCGCTGGCCGCCAAGCAGCCCCAGTCCTCGATGCCCGCCGAGGTCAAGACCGACGTGGTGCTGGTCACCAAGACGACCAAATAACCACGCCATGCCGCTGGCCGCCGTCGCGCCGCTCCTGACGCTGGAGTCACTGGGAAAGGACTACTCCACGCCCGTGCTCGACGACGTGTCGCTCGCGCTGCACGCGGGTGAGGTGCTGGCACTGACCGGCGAGAACGGTGCCGGCAAGAGCACTTTGTCGAAGATCGTCTGCGGCCTGGTGACCGCGACGCGTGGGACCATGGCCCTGGACGGCAACGTCTTTTCACCGGTATCGCGGCGCGACGCGGAACGCCAGGGCGTCCGTATGGTGATGCAGGAACTCGGCCTGGTGGCAACGCTGTCCGTCGCCGAGAACCTGCTGCTCGATCGCTTGCCCCATCGCGCCGGCTGGGTCCGACGCAGCGAACTGCACGCACTCGCTGCGCGCCAGTTGGCCAAGATCGGGATGCAGGGCATCGATCCCGGCACGCCGGTCGCGCGCCTGGGCATCGGCCAGCAGCAAATGGTCGAGATCGCACGCAACCTGCAGGACGACACGCGCGTTCTGGTGCTGGACGAACCGACGGCGATGCTGACGCCGCGCGAAACCTCGCACCTGTTCGAACAAATCGATTTGCTCAAAGCACGTGGCGTCGCCATCGTCTATGTGTCGCATCGATTGGAGGAGCTGCAGCGCATTGCCGACCGGGTCGCCGTGCTGCGTGACGGCCGGCTGGTCGACGTGCGCGCGATGGCGGGTGTCCGTGAATCCGAACTGGTGCAACGCATGGTCGGCCGCGCGGTCCATGAACACGAAGGACGTCCACGCCGCCCGGCCGGTCGGGTGCTGTTGCAGGCGACCGGCCTCGGCCGCGCGCAGACGGTGCGCGACGTCGATCTGACGCTGCACGCCGGCGAAATCATGGGACTTGCCGGATTGGTCGGCTCGGGCCGAACGGAACTGGTGCGCCTGCTGTTCGGCGCAGACAAGGCCGACCGCGGCGAGATCGCCCTGCACGGCGAGACGCCGGCATCCGGCGGCACAGCGCCGGTGCAGCACATCCGGCCCGGTTGGCGTTCGCCGATGCAGGCCATTCGCGCCGGCATCGGGCTCGTGACCGAGGACCGGAAATCGCAAGGGCTGCTGCTGCCGCAATCGATCCGCGTCAACACGACCTTGAGCGACCTGCGCGCCGTGTCGCGAGGCGGGTGGCTTCAGCCGGCCAAGGAACGGTCGATCGCACAGCGGTGGGTCGACGTGCTGCGCATACGCTCGCGCAGCGTCGAACAGCCGGTGGCCACGCTGAGTGGCGGCAATCAGCAGAAGGTGGTGTTCGCGCGCTGGCTCCATCGCGAATGCCGTGTGCTGCTGCTCGACGAGCCGACGCGCGGCGTCGACGTGGGTGCCCGCGCCGACCTGTATACCGAACTCGACCGCATGACAGACGCCGGCAAGGCACTGCTGATGGTGTCGAGCGATTTGCGCGAGCTGATGGCCATGTGCGATCGCATCGGCGTCATGAGCGCGGGCCGGCTCGTCGCGGTTTTCGAGCGTGGTCAGTGGACCGAACAGTCATTGCTCGCTGCCGCATTCAGCGACACGACGGCCAAGTCAGTCACACAACCTTCCAGCCTGCCGGCTTGACCGGTCTTGCCCCAACGCCATGAACCCGACTGCAGCCAAACCCGTTTCTGCGCCTGACGCGCCGCCCACCGCCGCGGCAGCGACCCGCGGCGCCACGCTGCGCGGCCAGCTCGGCACCTACCTCGGCCTCGCTGCGGTGCTGGTCGGCATGGTCGCCCTGTTCGGCAGCCTGAGCGAGTATTTCCTGACACGCGAAACCTTCATCACCATCGCCAACGAAATACCGGCATTGCTCGTGATGGCGGTGGGGATGACCTTCGTGCTCATCATCGCGGGCATCGACCTGTCGGTCGGCTCGGTGCTGGCGCTGAGTGCTGCGATCACCACCGCGGCGATCCTGCAATGGCACTGGCCCGTTCCGGCCGCTGCGGCGCTGGGGCTCTTCGCCGGCCTGGCCTGCGGCGCGGTCACCGGCTCGGTCTCGGTCGCGTGGCGGTTGCCGTCGTTCATCGTCTCGCTCGGCATGCTCGAAGCGGTCCGCGGCGGCGCCTATCTGGTCACCAACTCGCGCACCCAGTACGTCGGCGATGCTATTTCAGGGCTCGCGACTCCCTGGATCGGCGGCATCTCGGCGGCGTTCGTGATAGCGGTGGTGCTGGTCGCGATCGCACAGGCGGTGCTGACGCGGACCGTGTTCGGTCGCTACGTGGTCGGCATCGGCACCAATGAAGAGGCGATGCGGCTGGCAGGCATCGACCCGCGGCCGATCCGAATCATCGTGTTCGCACTCACCGGGTTGCTCGCAGGTCTGGCGGGGCTGATGCAGTCGGCCCGCCTCGAGGCCGCCGATCCGAACGCCGGCGTCGGCATCGAGCTGCAGGTGATCGCCGCCGTGGTCATCGGCGGCACCAGCCTGATGGGCGGTCGGGGCTCGGTGGTCAACACCTTCTTCGGCGTGCTCATCATCGCGGTGCTCGAGGCCGGGCTGGCCCAGGTGGGCGCCAGCGAGCCGAGCAAACGCATCGTGACCGGGTGCGTGATCGTGGTCGCCGTCATCATCGACACGCTGCGCCAGCGCCGCGCCGGCGCGGTCTGACGGCAGAAACGACCATGGCCACCATCAGAGACGTTGCGCTGCACGCCGGGGTATCGATCACCACGGTGTCGCACGTGCTGAACGACACCCGCCACGTCAGCGAGCAAGGCCGCGAACGCGTGCAGGCCGCCATACGCGCGCTTGGGTATGTGCCGAGCGCCGTGGCGCGCAGCCTGAAAAGCAACACCACCTCCACGCTGGGGATGCTGATCCCGAACAGCTCCAATCCGTACTTCGCCGAAATCGTGCGCATCGTCGAAGACCGCTGCTTCGCCGCCGGCTACACGCTGATTCTCTGCAACACCGACGATGAGCCGCATCGGCAGAGCGTGTACATCAAGGTGCTGGCCGAGCGCCGTATCGACGGCCTGATCGTGGTGTCCACCGGAGACGACGATTCGCTGGTCACCCAACTGCGCGGCATCAGGTTGCCGATCGTGCTGGTCGATCGCGAGATCGCCGATCCGACGTGCGACCTCGTCGAGACCGCACACATGCAGGGCGGGTTGCTCGCCGTGCGGCATTTGCTGTCGCTCGGCCATCGGCAGATTGCCTGCATCGGCGGCCCAGCCGGCGTGATGCCGAGCGAGCAGCGCATCGAGGGTTGGCGCATGGCGCTGGCGGAGAGCGGTGCGGCGCCCGGCGCCACCACGCTGTTGTGGCGCGGCGGCTTCACCAGCCAGGGCGGCTATGAGGCGATGCATGCGATCCTGCGCACCGACCAGCCCCCTTCCGCTGTCTTCGCGTGCAACGACCTGATGGCGATCGGCGCGTTGCGCGCCGCGCACGAGACCGGCGTCCGGGTACCGGACGAACTGTCGATCGTCGGCTTCGACGACATCGAACTGTCGGGCTACACCAGCCCGCCGCTTACCACCGTCGCCCAACCCAAGGATCACATCGGCGCACTGGCGGTGGACATGCTGCTGGAGCGCGTCAGCCAGCGCCGGCAGGAGCCACGCAAAGTGGTGCTGCAACCCGAATTGCGCGTGCGCGCATCGACGGCCAGGATGCTTGCAGGCCCGCCATGATTCCGACCTCATCCTCAGCACCGCCGCGCATCGTCGTGCTGGGCAGTCTCAATATGGACCTGGTGGTGCGGGTACCGCACGCGCCCGCAGCAGGCGAGACGCTGCAGGGCCATTCGATCCACAGCATTCCCGGTGGCAAAGGCGGCAATCAGGCAGTGAGTTGCGCGCGCCAGGGTGCGCTTGTCAGCTTGGTCGGCTGCGTCGGTGCCGACGCGAACGGCGAGGCGTTGCGCCAGGCGCTGCAGCAGGACGGCATCGACACCTCGGCGGTCACCACCGATGCCTCGGCGCCCACCGGCACCGCACTGGTCATGGTCGAGGACACGGGCCAGAATCGCATCGTGGTGATTGCCGGCGCCAACGCGCGTGTGGAAATCGACGACGTGGCGCTGGCAGCACGGCTGCACGGTACGGCGTTCCTCATTGCACAGTTCGAAACCCCCGTCGCGCAAGTCGCGCGTGCGATGACTGCGGCCTATCGCGCCGGTTGCCGCGTGCTGCTCAACCCGTCGCCGGTGCAACCGATCGATGACGCGCTGTGGCCGCTGATCGACACACTGGTGGTCAACGAGGTCGAGGCGCAAACGCTTTCGGGCCGACTGGTCGAGAGCCCGCGCGATGCCGCCCTGGCTGGCGAGTCGATGCGTGCACGCGGCGTTGCACGCGTGGTGGTCACGCTGGGCGCCAGCGGCGCCGTGGCCGTCGATGCAGACGGTGCGCGCCACCATCCGACACTTCCCGTGGAGACGGTCGACACCACCGCAGCCGGCGACACTTTTCTAGGTGCGCTGGCGGTAACTCTCGCCTCCGGCGCGTCACTGGACGAGGGCGTTAGCCTGGGCATCCGGGCCGCAGCGCTGTGCATCACGCAGCCCGGCGCTCAACCCTCCATCCCGCTGCGCAGCGCCGTGTTGCGCAGTGCCTTGCCACCCGCCTGGACACCACTTTGAAACGCACTTTGCTACTCCATCCCGAACTGTCGCAATCGATCGCCCGCCTGGGTCACGGCGACATGGTCGTACTCGCCGACGCCGGTCTGCCGATTCCCGATGGCCCGCGCCGCATCGACCTCGCGGTCACACCGGGCGTGCCCCGACTCGCCGACGTGCTCAGGGCCGTGCTGTCGGAGATGCAGGTTGAGCGCGCCATGATCGCGCGGGAAGCGATCGACGCCGGTGCAGGCCACGTGCTGCCAGCCTGGTGTGCCGGTCAGTTGACCATCGCGCCCGAAATGATCTCGCACGAGGAGCTCAAGCGCTTGTGCGCGCGCGCCAAGGTGGTGGTGCGCACGGGCGAGTGCACGCCTTACGCCAACATCGTGTTGTGTGCCGGAGTGACGTTCTGAGGAGTCGAGGCTGCGCCCGACCTATCCGAAGACGTAGTTGGCACCGACCGGCTGGCCCACTTTCAGCACCTGCTCGGCGCCCTCGGTCCCGCCCTGCAGCACGATGCAGTTCATGCCGAAAGTGATGGCGCCGTCGACCCGGTCGTTTTGCCGGTAGGTCGATAGCGTGTCGCCAACCTCGTGCGTCGACACGGCGGTGGCGGGGTCGATGTCCGGAATGGGACAGCGCGGGCACGGCTTCGCGGGCTGCAGCAAGGCCCGTGCGTCGGGTGCGGTAGCGACATGGAAAGTGTCGACCCGGTCTTCGTCCTGCGCCTCGATGCCGGCCAGCACGATGTTCGGGCGGAATCGCTCCATGCCGACCGCGCCATGCCCGGCGGCCACCAGCTTCTCGTTCAGTTCGGCAAGCGATGCTTCGCTGGTGATCAGCAGCGGGAAGCCGTCGGCGAACTGGTTGGTCGCTTCCACGCCTCGGGTCCACTTCATGTTCGACAGGCGCTTTTGCTCGGGGTCGAAGCGGACCATCCTGAGTTGCCGGGGCTTGCCGGGCTCCGACAGGAAGTCGCTGAACCACTGCGCGGCGATATCACCCATGTCGTAGGCGGCCACCTCGTCGTTCCAGACCGTGACCCGCACCGGACCTTCGACCCGATCGAATGCGATGTGGAGTGCCAGCATTCCGGGGGCGCGGAGCACCATTTCCATCTGCTTCATCTGCGGCCTGACGAGCGCCATCCGCGGCAGCTCGCGCTGTGTGACGAACACACCGGCGGCATCGACCACCATCCAGGCGCGGTCGAATTCAAGTCCCGCTTCGGTAAGCAGGACTTCGGGGAGTTCGACGCCGGCACAGGATTTGATCGGATAGACGAACAGGCGCGAGATGGTGGCGCGAACGTCGAAAGCCGCCAGGTCGGCAAGCGGAGCGGCGTTGGGTGAAGTCACGGCGGTTTCCTTGAAAACGTCACGAAAAGACGCGAATCTGCGATTGTCCCGCAGCGCACGGCAGCGGGAGGCAACTCCTACAATCCGCCGATGTCTCTTCCCCCCGAAGTCTGTATTCGCGGCGCCGGCATCGTCGGCCGCACGCTGGCGCTGTTGCTGGCGCGCGAACGCGTCAGGGTGGCGCTCGTGGCGCCGCAACTGCCGAACCCGCACGAAGACGTGCGCGCCTATGCGCTCAATGCCGCTTCCCGGACCTTGCTCGAAGAACTCCGCGCCTGGCCCGATGCGCAGCACGCGACCCAGGTCCGCGAGATGCAGGTCAACGGCGACGGGGGTGGTCGCGTGCAGTTCAGCGCCCCGAGCCAAAAGGTCGATGCGCTGGCCTGGATCGTCGACGTGCCGGCGCTGGAACGCCAGCTGAGCGATGCGGTCCGCTTTCAGCCACGCATCGACATCGTGGCCGAGCCGGTGGCGGCAGCGCTCACGGTGGTGTGCGAGGGCAAGGTCAGCACGACACGTGACGCACTCGGCGTGCGATATGAGGTCACGCGCTACCCGCAACATGCGATCGCCGCGCGACTCGAAGCCGAACAACCGCACGGGGAGATCGCCCGCCAGTGGTTCGACGACCGCGGCGAGGTGCTGGCATTGCTGCCGGTCGGCGGCCCCGGTAGTCGCTCGCTGGCGCTGGTGTGGTCGGTCGACCAACTGCGCGCGCCGGCGTTGCTGGCCCTGAGCGCAGACGACTTCGCCACGGCGGTGCGCGAAGCCAGTCAAGACGCGTTGGGTGCTTTGACGCTCACGAGCGAGCGTGCCGCCTGGCCCCTGCAGCGCGCCATCGCCGATCGCTGGAGCGGCACGATGGCCGACGGCAAGGCATGGGCTCTGGCGGGTGACGCGGCGCACACGGTGCATCCGCTCGCGGGCCAGGGGCTCAATCTCGGCCTGGCCGATGCGGCCGAACTGGCCTCGGTATTGAAGGGCCGCGAGTATTGGCGGGGCGTCGGCGATGCGCGTCTGCTGCGCCGCTACGAACGTGCCCGTCGCACCGACGTGCTCTCGATGAGCCTCGCGACCGACGCGCTGCAGCAACTCTTCGCGCATCGCACCGAGCCGCTGCCGGCACTGCGCAACTGGGGCATGCGTGGATTCGATCGCACGCGGTTCGTCAAACAGTGGATAGCCCGGCAGGCAATGGGCCTTCCCTGACGCCTTCCGGCATCACACTCACTCAACGATTTAAACGGTTCTCTCATGAAACTCGCTTGCAAACTTCTTGCCGTCTTCGGCTTCGGGGCTGCCCTGCTCACCAGCTTCAATGCGCTGGCCGGCGAAGCCGAAATCCGAAAGAACCTCGCGGCGCGCATTCCGCAGTTCGCGAAGATCGACGAGGTTTCCAAATCGCCGATGTCCGGCGTGTACGAAGTCCGCATCAACGGCGCCGAAATCTTCTACACCGATGAGCAGGGCAACTACCTGCTTCAAGGCAATCTCATCGATGTGAAGGCGCGCAAGAACCTGACCGAAGCGCGGGTCGAAAAGCTCAGCGAGGTCGCATTCGACAAGCTGCCCGTAAACGACGCTTTCAAGATCGTGCGCGGCAACGGCAAGCGCAAGCTCGCAGTTTTCGAAGATCCCAACTGCGGCTACTGCAAGCACTTCGAGCGTGACCTGAAAACGGTCGACAACGTGACGGTCTATCTCTTCCTGTACCCGGTGCTCGGTGCGGATTCGACTGCCAAGGCGCGCAATATCTGGTGCGCCAAAGACAAGGCCAAAAGCTGGAACGACTGGATGTCGAGCGAGGTCAGGCCCGATGCGGCCAGCACCGATTGCGATGTCGCCGCCGTACAACGTAATGTCGAATTCGGCCGCAAGTACAACATCACCGGCACGCCGACGTTGATCTTCAGCGACGGCTCGCGCGCACCGGGGGCCATTCCTGCAGCGCAGGTCGAGCAGAAACTCAGCGCAGCCAACTGATGGGCGCTCCCCGGAGCGCGGCAACCGCAACCGCAACCGCAACTGCAGCGGCCATTCACTATCGCGTCGAATGCGCCGACCGCAATGCGCATCTGTTTGCGGTCACCCTCACCATCGATCGGCCAGCACCGCATCAACGCGTGTCGCTACCGGTGTGGATTCCGGGCAGCTATCTGGTTCGTGAGTTCGCCAAGAACCTGCAAGGCCTCAACGCGAAGCAAGGTCGCCGCAACATCGGCATCGCGCAACTCGACAAGTGCACATGGGAAGTCGATTGCACGCCTGGTCAGCCATTGGTGCTTCGCTATGAAGTGTGTGCATACGACAACTCGGTGCGCACCGCGTGGCTCGACGTCGACCGCGGCTTCTTCAACGGCACGAGCCTGTGCCTGCGGGTCGATGCCCAGACCGATACGCCGCATGCGATCGAAGTCCTCGCGCCCAAACTTTTGCCTGGACATGCGCGTTGGTCTTGCGTGACCGCGCTGGTCGGCGCAACGGTCGACAAGCAGGGCTTCGGCACTTACGAGGCTGCCGACTACGACGAACTGGCCGACTGCCCCTTCGAAATGGGCGCGTTCTGGAGCGGCGAGTTCGAAGCCTGCGGCGTGCCGCACCGCTTCGTCGTCGCCGGTGCGACAGCGTCGTTCGACAGCGAACGGCTCATCGCGGACACCAAAGCCATCTGCGAAACCGAGATGCGTTTCTGGCACGGCGACAAGGTCGGCAAGCGCGGTGGCACGAAGCTCCCGTTCAACCGCTACGTCTTCATGCTGAACGCGGTCGACGATGGTTATGGCGGCCTCGAACACCGGCACTCAACCGCTCTGATCTGCACGCGCCGCGATCTGCCGCAACTCGGCGCGAAGAAGCAGCCCGAGGGCTACACCACGTTGATGGGACTCATCAGCCACGAGTACTTTCACACCTGGAATGTGAAGCGCATGCGCCCCGCCGAGTTCGCGCGCTACGACTACACCCGCGAAAACCACACGCAGTTGCTGTGGCTCTTCGAAGGTTTCACCAGCTACTACGACGACCTGCTGCTGCGCCGTGCCGGCCGCATCGACGACACGACCTATCTGCGCCTCATCAACAAGACCATCAACCAGGTCATGCAGACGCCGGGCCGGCTGGTTCAGTCGGTCGCGGACGCCAGTTTCGACGCCTGGGTCAAGTACTACCGGCAGGACGAGCAGACACCCAATGGCACGGTCAGCTACTACACCAAGGGCGCGCTGGTCGCGATGTGCTTCGACCTGACGCTGCGCAGCGAAGGCAAGGGCACGCTCGACGACGTGATGCGTTCGTTGTGGACGAAAAGTGCTGGCGGCCCGATCGAAGAAGCCGATGTGGCAAAAGCGCTCGAATCAGTGGGCGGCCGTTCGTATGCAAGCGAGATCGCGCAATGGGTGCACTCGACCGACGAGCTGCCGTTGTCGGGCTTGCTGCGCGCACACGGCATCGCCACGCTCGATGACCCGGCGCAGCGCGCGCAGGAACTCGGCCTGCGCGTGACGGAGACCAACGGCAGCGTGCAGGTCAAGGTGGTGCTGCGCGGCGGCGCTGCAGAAGCCGCCGGCTTCGCGGCGCACGACGAATGGATCGGTATCGAATTGCCGACGCGCAAAGGGCAGCCGACGCAGGCCTGGCGCATCACGAAGATCGAAGACCTGGCGCTCTACCTCGGGCCGCAGAAAAAGATGATCGCCATCGTCGCGCGTGACCGTCGCCTGCTGCGTCTGCCGCTCACGCTGCCGACAGGCGTGACGACATGGCGCCTCTTCGCCAAAGATGCCGCGTTGACGACGAAGTGGCTGACCGGAAGCTAGGCGAACCGTCGACTTGAGTCGACCATGGCCAGCGTCGCCTACAAAACGCGGCCGACCACCGCGATCACGAACACGAGCACGCCCAGCGCGAGGTTGATCGCGACGAGCATGCGGATGGTGGCAAGCGCCTTGCCGGCGGCCGGCCAATCGCGTGACGCCACGAAACGCACCAGCTTCGGAAACCCGGCGAAGCGGATGTGGCCGTACATCGCCATCATCACCAGCCCCAACGCCAGCATCGCGTGAACGCTCCAGTGCACCCGCGCGAAACCACCGGCCATGGCGACCATCGCGAAACCGGTGAGCAGCAACAACACGATCGCGCCACCGACCCAGCCCAGAAAACGTCCGAGCGCTGCCGCCATGAACGGCAAGCGCAGCGGTGGTTCCAGCACGGCGACAGCGGCAGGACGGACGGCGAAGTGCATCGTCGCCATGCCGCCGACCCAAAACGCGGCGGCGAGCAGATGCACGCAAAGAAGGGAAGAGATAAGCAGGTTCATCGTGGTCGGTCTTGGTTGCCGGAGTGGTCTGGCAGTGTCGCATCCAACGCACGTGTTCGCAGAGGCTTCGCTATAGTGACCCGCAGCCTTTTCCCCGAAACTTTTTCATCGCCAACGGAGACACCATGAGCTACGAAAACATCGAAGTCCGCACCGAAGCCGGCAAGGTCGGCATCGTCACGCTGAACCGCCCCAAAGCCCTCAACGCACTCAACGACGCGCTCATGACCGAGCTCGGCGCGGCGCTCAAGGCGTTCGACGCCGACGAAGCCATCGGCTGCATGATCATCACCGGCAGCGAGCGAGCGTTCGCGGCCGGCGCCGACATCGGCGCCATGGCCAAATTCAGTTTCGTGGACGCCTACAAGAGCGACTACATCACGCGCAATTGGGAAACCATCCGCACCATCCGCAAGCCGGTGATCGCGGCAGTGAGCGGCTTTGCACTCGGCGGTGGCTGCGAGCTCGCGATGATGTGCGACTTCATCATCGCGGCCGACAACGCCAAGTTCGGTCAGCCTGAAATCAAGCTGGGTGTGATTCCCGGCGCGGGCGGCACGCAGCGTCTGCCGCGGGCGGTCGGCAAGAGCAAGGCGATGGACATGGCACTGACCGGCCGCATGATGGACGCGACCGAAGCCGAGCGCGCCGGGCTGGTAAGCCGCATCGTGCCGTTCGACAAGCTGGCCGACGAAGCACTCGGCGCCGCGTTGGTCATCGCCGATTTCTCGCAGATCGCGGTGATGGCAGCCAAGGAATCGGTCAATCGTGCTTTCGAGAGCGGGCTGTCGGATGGCGTGATGTTCGAGCGCCGGCTGTTCCATGCGCTGTTCGCGACGAACGATCAGAAAGAAGGCATGGACGCCTTCGTCGGCAAGCGCAAGGCCGACTTCAAGAACGCCTGAAGTCGGTACCGCCCGCGCCCTAAGGCAGTGCTCCGCCGCTTACCGCGGGGCTTCCGCTGATGTCGCACCGGGCGGTGACCCTGCCGCAGGAGCAGCAGGAGGTGCCGGATCGGCTCGCGGCGCTGGCGCAACCGCCTCCGCTAATGAGCGCACCAATGCCGCGAGCGACCCTGCCGACGGCGCACCCGTGGCCGGTGGCGCTGTACCTTCACGCCAACGCACCTGCTCTCGGGCGAGTTCGAGCACCGCCAATACTTTGCCGTCACGTTCGAACGTCAGCCGCCACTCGGCCCCGCCAACGAATCGCTGCGCGCCCACGGCAGTGATCGCCGCAGAGCCGATCAGCGGCAGCAATTCACGTCCTTCGGCGCGCGACAGGCTGCGCGTTTCGCCACCGCTTTGCGCGATGGTGAGCCGCGTCCACTGCGACAGCGCGGCGAAGGTCGGCGGGTCGGTGGCTTCGGTGCGTACCGTCGATGTCGGTGCGGCTTTGACCGCGCGTGCGGGAGGCGCTGCGGCGGCACCGGGCGTACCGGGCAGCCCGGGTGCTGCTGCACCGGCAGGCGGTGAGGCGCCTGCCGCCGGCTGATCGGCGGCGCTGGAATCCCGTGACTTCGCGGCAGAGGCAGGTGTTGCTGTTGGTGCAATGGATTGCGCCGGTGCCGTCGGTATCGGCTCCAGCTTGAGCACTGCGCGCGGCGGCGCTTGCTCGGCCTCCGCGCGCTTCGACGAACTCTCAAGGTCGGCCGCAGCCGCCTTCGGCTCGCGAGCCCGCACCGGTACCGGTGCCGGTGCCGGTGCCGGTGCCGGCAAAGCTTCGACTTTGGGTGGCGCAACGACTGCAGGCGCAGGCTCGGAAATCGCTGGTGGCGCAGGCTTAGCAGTTGCTGCGGCCGTCTCGGTCGACGTGCCTGGCGTTGGGGCCGGAACAGACGTCGTCGAAGGCTCCTGAGGCGCCTCGACCGGGGGTAGCGCGGGCGCTGCGTTGCGAGGCTCCAGTCCCGGCATCGGCGTGGTGTCTATGGGCTCCGGTGGAAGCGTGTTTGCAGCTTCGCGGGCCGTCGGCGCCGCACTCGACTTCGCCTCGCTGTCGAGCCGCGCTTCGGGCACCGGCTCGTGCTGCCACAGTGCGGTCACGATGACCCCAACAAGCACGGTCGCAAAAGCAGCGTTCCATGGCATGCGGCTGCGACCGCTTTCGCCACCGATACCCAGCAGGCGCTTCCACAGCGGAACCATCGGCGCCAGCGAAATGTCTTCGTCGCGCGGCTCGACCGCCTCCCGCGCGCGCTGCTGAATGGTCCGGCGAATCCGCCAGTCCGGCGCGACAGCGGCATCGGGAGCGTTCTGCAGCGCACGCCGGAGCACCGGATCATCGAACTCGTCGGGGAAGGCCACATTGCCCATCGGTTCGTCGCTCATTTGCGAACCCTCAGCACGGACAAGTAGCGCTCCATGCACTCCCGCAATTTCTTGATGCCATAGCGCAATCGACTCTTCACCGTTTCGAAGTGCGTGTCTAGCGCATCGGCCAGCGCCTCGACCGTGAAGCCATCTTCGTGATGCAACAAAAACGCAGCGCGTTGATCGTCGGGCAACTCATCCAGGCAGGCCAGCAGACGCCGGCCCGCAGCGCGCCAGAAAGCGATTTCTTCGGCCGACGGATGGGCCGCATCGGACGGCGACGCACCTTCGTTCAGCAAGCCGCGGCTGAACAGCCGTCCGGCTTCGAGGCCATCGCCGTCTTCGTCGTGGGCATAGAACTGCACCTCGCGTCCGCTCACGCGCAAGCGGTCCATCGCGAGGTTGTGGGCGATGGTGAAGGCCCAGGTACGCCACGCCGCGCCTTGCGGAGAAAAGCTGGCGCGCGCCGTCACTATGCGCAGCCACGTGTCCTGAAACACCTCGTCGACCTCGGCCGACAAACGCAACCCAAGCAAGCGCTTGACGAAGCGATACAGTGCGTTTTCATGACGTGCATAGAGCATGTCGAAAGCGGCCGCGTCGCCTGCCGCATAGGCGAGCATCAATTGATCGTCCCCCATCGCGTCGGGGGTGGACGGTGTAGCGGGGTCCGCTTCGAGGGTGGGAGCGAGCATCGGGCGATTTTCACCTGAGCTTGTACGGACGGCGATGCCGTTCGGGGTCGATTGTCGAAGAGTTCACGAGCCGGCTATAATGTTGGGCTCGGCTCTTTAGCTCAGTCGGTTAGAGCGATGGAATCATAATCCACAGGTCCGCGGTTCGAATCCGTGAAGAGCCACCAGACCCAGCAACGGAAGCCCGCTATCGAACTGATAGCGGGCTTTTTTTGTTTGCAGGCGCTTGTAGGCAATCTGTAGGCGACAGCTAAGCGTCTCCTCGAAGGGGCGATCAACGTGGCGATCCGGCCGCCAGCCTGCAAGGCTGCGCGCCCTCGGGCAAACTAGAAAACATGCCACGACGCAATTCCCCCAACGACATCCGCGACCTCGATGACCTGAGCCGCCTGGCCGACGTGGTGGTCGACAAACGCCAGGGTCAGCGCGCCGCGGCGAAGAAGAACCGCCGCAACCGGCACTACGAGAAGCAGTTCACCCGCAATACGCTCGCACATCTGCTTAGCGGTAAGGCTGTTGCGGCCCATGGCGCCGAACCCGCATGATCCAGGCGCTGGCGGTTCTCACCACAGCCTTGCTGTTCGGCGGCATGGCTCTGTATTCGTTCGGCTTCGCGGCCTTCCTGTTCACGGCCTTGCCCCCCGACGTTGCAGGCGCCACACTGCGGCGCGCGTTTCCAGCGTTCTATCTGTTCGTGATCGCGGCCGCGGCAATCGGCGCGGGCCTGCTGTGGCCTCTGGATGCGGTGGCTGCCGGGCTGATGGCGGCCATTGCCATCACGACAGTGCCCTCGCGCCAGTTGCTGATGCCGGCCATCAATGCCGCCACCGACCAAGGGATGCGCCAGCGCTTCAGGTGGCTGCACGGCATGTCTGTAGTAATTACGCTGGCGCACATCGTGGCTGCTGGCGCTGTGCTGGTGCGGCTGGTCTGAGTGAATCACGCCCTCAGAACTAACGGCGTTTCTTGGCGCCGTGCCCTGGTCACGTTACTTCGCACACGTCGATAGGCTGACTAACTGTCGATTTCTACTCGAAGGCATTGGGTGGCAAGTTGCCCAGTGTGGAGTGCAGCCAACACTGTTGTAGAAGCCGACGATGTAGTCGGCAATGTCACCCGTGGCCTCGGCATGGTTGGCGGAATCGCACTGTCAGACGCGCTCCATCTTCAGGTTCAGGAAGAAGCGCTCCATGACGGGTTGTCCCACCAATTTGCGTTGCGACTCATGCTGCCAACCATTCCGTGCTTTGCCAGAAGGGCTCAATGTGAACCACAGGCGTACTGACTTCCACGATCCGAATGCACTATCAAGCCCGGGCCTGGTTGACGCTGCGCAATGGCCAGCCGCAACGCCTCGCACACCCGCTTGCAGGGGCAGACCCGAGCTTGGCATGCCCTTGCTGTCTCGCACTGATCTGTGGGCGCAGAAGCTGATGGCAAATGCAGACCATGGCCTCGATAAAGTTACTGTTAGTCGTGACAATTGAATTGGGACAGATGCTCAAAGGTTGGGAGCCTGTGCCGCGTGGAGCCTTTGACATCCACATCTACCAACACACACGGACCCCAAGTAAGGAACCTCCATGGCCGCCGCCTCCCCCTTCGTGATTTTGCTGGTGCTTCTGCTGCTGGGCGCCTTCTACACCGTCAAGATCCTCGATCAGTTTCAGCGCGGCGTGGTGCTGACGCTGGGCAAATTCACTGGCGTCCGGGGGCCGGGTCTGACGATCCTGATCCCTTTCGCGCAGACCATGCGGCGCGCCGACATGCGGGTCAAGGTGATGCCGATTCCGTCTCAAGACGTGATCACCAGCGACAACGTTTCGGTGAAGGTGTCGGCGGTCGCATTCTTCAAGATCGTCGATCCGAGGATGGCCTTGCTTGACGTCGAGGACTACCTGAGCGCCATCGCCCAACTCGCACCGATCGCGCTGCGCGCCAACATCGGCAAGCACATGCTGGACGAGCTGCTCTCAAAGCAGGATGTGCTGAACAAGGCTTTGAGCGTGGCGCTGGAGGAACGCACGCAAAGCTGGGGCGTGCACATCATCAACGTCGAGATCCGTACCGTCGACCTCGACCAGACGATGATCCGGGCGATGGCCCAGGAGGCCGAAGCCGAACGCGGCGCACGGGCCCGGGTGATCACGGCCAACGGCGAATACGAGGCGGCCGCCAAGCTCGCTGAAGCTGCCGACATCCTGTCGAAAAATCCAGCTGCACTGACACTCCGCACGCTGGCGACCTTGAAGGAAATCGGCGCCGAGCAAAACACCACCATCATCTTCCCGGTCGCCCAGGAAAATCTGATGGCGCCGTCGCTTTCGGGCGTAGCGATGGCATACGCGTTGTCGCATCAAGCTCCACCGCCCGCCCGATCTGCCGCGTCCAATCCGACCTGAGCGCAGTCTTCCGGTCCCCGCGCAGGCTTCGTGGATGTCACCTGCATAGCTCTTCAGAGTGAAGGTACGCGCTCCCATTCCATCGCACTAAGGGCGGCACAGGCAAGCTGCGGCGAGCCGAAGGGCAGTGTCGCAATAAGTCATGACGAGTGAGCGAATGCGATGGCCGAGAGAACAAGTTGAACGAAGCGCTGCGCGTCTTTCTGCGACACAACCGCGAATTCGGGTTTGAGTTCTTGTTCGAGTGGGGAGCGGTGTGTCGTGAGCCGAGCAACTAATCGAGACCGATGTGCGGCTCGCATCACTTCAGAAGCTGCTCGCGAATCGTCAGTAACTCCTGCCGACGCATTGCGTCCGACTTCGGATAACTCATCTGAAGCGTCCCGAGTGTGTCGAGAACGATCTGGGACACGATCAGCCGCGCGTTCTCCTTGTCGTCAGCGGGTACGACATACCACGGTGCCGCCCGCGAAACTTGATGATCCGCGTGCCCTTGCGGGTGAGGCTCCTTCCAGACCGTCTTCGCGTCGAGCGGCGTTCCGGGCAGCGCTCGGATGTTTGAAGCTGAAGACCTGGCAGCCTTGTGGGTTGACGCCGGACATCACTTGCTGGATGACACCGTCTTTTCCCGCAGCGTCCATCGCCTGAAAAATCATCAACACCGCACGGCTGTTGGCGGCGTACAGAAGTTTTTGCAACGCGCTCAGTTGCGCGACATGCTCAGCCAGAACTCTTTGATATGCCCCCTTGGACTTGCAGACAGGCTTCACCCAGGTCGGCCGCTTCTCGAGCGTCACCTTTTTGCCCTGCGGCACGCGGAAGTCTTCGGTGTTCAGTTTCATGCTCGTCCTTTTGACCGTGAGCGCTGCGCCCACCGGCCATCACAGGGGTCGATCGACTACGCGATGGCGCATCGCTTGAAAACCGGCATCTTCACGGCCGCCGAACGACTCCGACGCCGACCGCCGCGGCCAGCGTGCCGGTCACAAGCGCAAGGGGCAGCGGTGTCATCAAGATGCCAACAACGGCCATCGTCGAGAAGATCAGCACATTGGCCAAGAACGACAGGTTGAGCCACAGGCCCGGGCGAGACCACAGGCGCCGGCGTTCGCGAAAGGCGTGGAGCGTTGTCTGGCTGCCGAACACCAGGGCGACAAGCGCGAGCGTATCGAGGGCTGCGGCGTCGAGCCCCATCCTGAAATGGCCGACAGCCACCGCGCCGATGATCCAGGCGTTTGGAATACTCACGTGACTACTTCGGCGTGAGCCGGTATAAGCCGCCCGCGTGGTCATCCTCAATCAACCACAGCGCGCCATCCGGCGCCTGCTCGACGTCGCGGACACGGAAGCCGACTCCCCAGTGCTCGGCCGGTGTCGCGATCGCGCCGTGCACCTCGATCCGATGCAGGGCGCGGCTTATGAGACCGCCCGCGAAAGCCGAGCCCTTCCAATCCGGAAACATCGCGCCGCTGTAAAACATCAGGTTGCCGGGCGCGAGGACGGGTGTCCAGTAGATCACGGGTTTGGCAAGGTCGGCGCGCGTGTCGGGGCTTGCGATGGGCACGCCGTCGTAGTTCACCGCATAGGAGACGAGCGGCCAACCATAGTTCTTACCCGGCTCGATCAGGTTGAGTTCGTCGCCGCCGCGCGGCCCGTGCTCGAGTTCCCAAAGCCGGCCATCCGGCGCGAACGCGAGCCCGTAGGGCGTGCGATGCCCCGAGGTCCAAGTCTCGGAGGGCGTCAGATTGGGGCCGTCAAAAACATAGGTGCCCACGACCGGCGCGGTTTTAGCGGACTCCGTATCTCTTGGCGGATCGATCACTGGGACGGACCGTGCGCCGGTCTTGCCCTCCATCGGGTTGCCGGGTGCGGGCTTGCCGTCCAGGGTCAAACGCAGGATCTTGCCTGCCGGTTGGTTCGGGTCCTGGGCGGGAGTAAATCGCTGTCGATCGCCCGCTGTGAGGAAGAGAAAGGTCTGATCCGGCGAAAAGGCCACAGCAGCGCCGACCTGGCCCCCCTTGCCCTTGATCGGGTCGCGCCAGACGACCTTCAGGTCCCCCAGCGAGGCGGTGCCAACGCCAATCTTGAGCGTCGCGCGGGCGAGCGCCAGGCTCGAAGTCCCCGGGTCCTGACCGGGCTCTGAATAGGTCAGGTAGATCGCCCCATCGCTCGAATAGGCCGGGGCCAAGTAGACGCCGAGCAGGCCGTTCTGCCCTTCGTGCAGCACGGGCGGCACGCCAGTAACTTCGAGCTTCTCCCCGGATTGGGTCACTAGAAAGAGCTTGCCGCTCTTCTCGGTGATCAGCATGCGTCCGTCCGGCAGAAAGGCGATGCGCCACGGCAGATCGAATTGCGCGAACTTCGTGAGCTTGAACGGAGGTGATGGGGTGGGAGGCAGAGATCCGGCGTTGATCTGCGCCACTACGGGCGTAGCACCGAGGAGCAACCAGGGGATGAGTCCGAACTTCGGGAATTGCATGCTTCGCTCGCCAGTGGCCAAGCAGGAGAGTATCCGGCGAGCGTGAAAGCAGCGCCGTGCACCGGGCTATCGGCGCGACGGGCGCGACGGGCGCGACGGGCGACGAGCGACGAGCCTTTCATCAACACCAGCTTGTGCTGCCAAGCTGCCGTGTCGTGCGCCGGCGCCACAGTGATTGCAGACGTTCAATTGCAGGTTGCCAATGACGTAAAAGGGCCCGAAGCGGTCACTCAAACTGGCTCAGGCGTCTAGGAAAGGCTGCAAGCTCCAGGGAGTCCTGCGCCGAATCGCGCGCCCACCAATACCGCGAAACCGAAGAGCACAACAGCGATAACGGCGGGAGCAGCAACGAACCATGTCGCAATGGTTAAAAAAACCCATAGGAGAAACACCGGAACGGTAGCTGCGATTGCTGTCTGGCGGAGAGATGTAAGACCGAAGGTCCATCCGTGAAGTACGCCGAAGAGGAAGCCCAACATAAGCAGCGCAACGACGTTCGCGCTGATTTCGTACACCGTCCGTCCCGCAGTCGCGGGAGGCACGCCACCGGTGAACTCACCAGATATCAGCGCCGCAATCGGCTTGACTAGAAATACAACGATGACGCCGCCGGCGATTGCAGCGGAGATGCGAGCGAACCTCAAAAAACGTTTCATGTAGTTTAAATCGACGGCATCGACTGACCGGTTTTGGCCCGATAGCAGCAGCTGGGGCGGGCTCTCAGGCGTCTTCGTTGCTCCAAGGAGCGGATTCCAGGGGCAAGGTCACTGACGCCATCAAATGGGGGAGCTGCGTCAGCACCAGATCGATCACCACCCGCACCTTCATCGGCAACGTCCGCACCCTCGGCCAGATCGCGTTGAGCTCATAGCCGAAGGGCGTGGCTTCCTCGAAAACGCGCACCAGTCGGCCCGCTTCGACTTCGCGCGCGGCCATCCAGACCGGTACCCGCGCCAAGCCCCAACCGGCAATGGCGCCGTTTATCACTATATCTAGCGAGTCGCAGACGAAGCGCGACTCGATCTCAAAGGGGAGGTGGATGTCTGCATTGTCGGCAGAGGCAGGGCTGCCGCCAGCCTTGGCGCGCATAGCCCACGAAACGATGCGACGTGCGCTGCGCCACAAGGTCTTCATAGGACGCAGGCCGCGAGTGCTTGGCCAGATACCCCGGCGACGCATAGACCCCCATCACCTGCCGGCCGAGAGCGCGCGCGGCTAGCGTCGTGCTGTCATCAAGCGCACCGCTGCGGATAGCTAGATCGATGCCTTCCTCGATCAAGTCGACGCGCCGGTCTCTGTAGGTGATGTCGAAGCTCAGTTGCGGATGCCGCTCACCCAAGTCGAACAGAAGTGGCGCGATCAGCAGTCGGCCGATGATGATGGGCATGGTGAGCCGCACGCGGCCCACTGGATCCCGCCGGCCGGCTTCGAGCTCTTCGCCCGCAGCGGCCAATTCGTCCCGCGCCCGTCGACACCGCTCGTAGTAGGACTGCCCTGGCTCCGTCAAACGATGGCTGCGCGTCGTGCGATGAAAGAGCCTTGTATCGAGCCGGGCCTCCAGCCGCGCCACGCTTTTGCCCACCGCAGAGCGGGTGAGCTTCAGCTTGTCGGCTGCCGCCGCGAAGTTGCCGGCTTCGACAACCGCCACGAAGACCTCGATGCTGTCCAGCCGTTCACTCATTAGAGAATTTTAGGATGCAATCTGGCGACTGAAATGTTCCATTGGTGATTCATGAGAGCCAAAAAAGCGCGACAAAGCGATGGCGCTCGGCGCTGCGCATGTCATCGCACGCGAAGCCGACTGGCCAGCCGAGGTCAAGCGCTTGACCGGTGGACGCGGCGTCGATCACTTGCTGGAGACCGTCGGCGTGGCCAATCTGGGACGCTCGCTGACCGTCGTGGCGCCAGGCGGCAGGATTTCCTTGATCGGCGTTATCGAGGGAGGCAAGGTCGAGGCCCAGGCCATCGACCTCATCCGCAGCTGGGCGGTCGTACAGGGCATCAGCGTGGGCCATCGTCGTGCACTGGAAGACATGATCCGCGCCATCGATACGACGCACATGCAGCCCGTCATCGACACGGTCTACGGCTTTGCCGATGTACGGGCTGCCTTCGCGCAATTGGAGCGTGGCGCTTTCGGCAAGGTGGTCGTCTCGATTTGAGATTTTGGTCAACCTGTGCGCGCCGTTCAGTGACCTTGTCTTGGCCTGAAGAGATCGACCCGGTCGCGACGTTGGTGCGGCAGTCGTTCGATTCGAACACCGTGCGTCGCGGTTCAGCAAGTGCAGCCTGCTAGCCGCCCAGATAGGCGTCTTGCACCTTCGGGTTACCGAGCAGCTCGCGCCCGCTGCCGGCCAGCACGATGCGGCCGGTTTCGATCACGTAGGCACGGTCGGCGATCTTCAGTGCCTGACGCACGTTCTGCTCGACCAGAAAAATCGTCAGCCCGTTCTTGTTGATCTCGCGGAGCGTCCGGAAGATGTCCTGCACGATGATCGGCGCCAGCCCCATCGAAGGCTCGTCGAGCAGCAGCACGCGCGGCCTGGCCATCAAGGCGCGACCGATGGCCAGCATCTGCTGCTCACCGCCCGACAGGTTGCCCGCCAAGCCATCGGCACGGTCTTTCAGCACCGGGAACAGCGTGAAGATGCGGTCGAGGTCGTCGGCACGCTGCGCACGGCCATCGCGCCGCGTGTAGGCACCAAGCTCGAGGTTCTCGCGCACGCTCAGCGTGGTGAGCGTCGCGCGCCCTTCCGCCACCTGCACCATGCCCGCGGCGACGATCTTGTGTGGCGGCAGCGAGGTCAGGTCTTGCCCTTGCAGCTCGACCTTGCCGGCCGCCTTCTTGACGAGCCCCGACAACGCCAGCAGCGTCGTCGACTTGCCCGCACCGTTGGCGCCCACGAGCGTCGTGATCTGCCCTTCGTGCAGCTCCAGGTCGATGCCTTTGACCGCTTCGATGTGACCGTAGGCGACCTTGAGCCCGTCGACCTTGAGAAGCACGGCGCTCATTGTTCAACCTCCGTGCCGGCTTCGTCTTCTTCGCGGCCGAGGTAGGCCTCGATGACCTGCGGGTCGTTGCGAATCTCGTCAGGGCCGCCGCGCGCGATGATGCGGCCGAAGTTCAGCACGGCGATGTGCTCGCACAGGCCCATGACGAAACGCATGTCGTGTTCGATCATGAAGATGGTGTAACCGCGCGCAGCGATGTTGCGAATCTCGACCATCAGGTCGGTCTTCTCGGTGCTGTTCATGCCGGCGACCGGCTCGTCGAGCAACAGCAAAGTGGGATCGGTCGCGAGCGCGCGCGCCAGCTCGAGCTTGCGCTGTTCGCCGTAGGAAAGGTTGTCGGCGATGTCGCTGGCCTTGTGGTCCAGCTTGACCCACGACAGCAACTCGCGCGCACGGTCCCGCGCACGGCGCTCTTCGCTTCGAAAGAGTCCCGACGAGGTCAGCAGCCCGAACGCACCGTAGCCCAGGTTGGCGTGCATGCCGACCATCACGTTCTCCAGCAGCGACATTTCCTTGAAGACGCGGATGTTCTGAAACGTCCGCGCAATGCCGGCACGCGTGATCTCGTGCGGCTTCATGCCGGCGAGATCGTTGCCCTGGAAGCGGATCGTGCCGCCGGTCACAGGAAGCAAACCGGTCGTGAGATTGAACACCGTCGTCTTGCCGGCGCCGTTCGGACCGATGAGGCCGAACACGCCGCCCTTCGGCACATCGAGGTGCACTTCCTGCAGCACCCTGAGGCCGCCGAAGTGACGCGAAACGCCATCGAGTGTCAGCAGGCCCGCGCTCATGCCACCACTCCCTTGCGACCGAACCAATTCCGGATGCGCACCGGATCCCAGATGCCCTTGGGCAGGAACAGGACGATCAACACGAGGATGATTCCGTTGAGCACCAGGCGGAAATCGCCGAAGGCCCGCAGCGATTCGGGGAGGATCGTCAGGATGACGCCGCCGAGCACGGGCCCGGTGAGTCCATTGATGCCGCCGAGCACCGCCATCGTCAGGATGTCGACGCCGCGGTCGAAGCCGAACTCGTTCGGTCCGATAAAGAAGGTCAGGTGCGCGTTGAGCGTGCCGGCCAGACCCGCGATGGCTGCGCCGAGCACGAAGGCCAGCATCTTGTGGGCGCCGACGTCGATGCCCATAAGCCCCGCGGCCGTCTCGTCTTCCTTGATGGCTTCGAACGCGCGGCCGATTTTCGAGTGCCGCAAACGCCAGAGTGCCGACAGCACCAGCACCACCGCGAGCAGCACGTGCCACCACTCCGTCGAGGGCGGAATACCGTTCAAGCCGAGGGCACCGCCGGTGAGTGATTCGGCATTGAGGATCACGATGCGCACAACTTCGCCGAAAGCCAGCGTTGCCATGGCGAGGTACACGCCCGACAGTCGCAGCGTCGGCTTTCCGATGATGAAAGCCATCAATGCCGGTGCCGCCATGCCGGCCGCGATCGCGACCGGAAACGGCGCGCCGTAACTCATCGTGAGGATGGCCGAGGTGTAGGCGCCGATGCCCATGAACGCGGCGTTGGCCATCGCCAGCATGCCGCACGACAGCGTGAGCCAGATCGACAACGCCAGCAGCGCATTGGTGCCGAGCGACAGCACCACGTTGCTGTAGACCGACCAGAAGTTGGCGAGCGAGTCCATCAGACTTTGCGTTCCTGCAAAGTGCCGAACAAGCCTTTGGGGCGCACCAGCAGCACGAGGAACAACAAGCCGAAAGCGACCGCGTCACGCATGGTTGAACCGATATAGGCCACCGACAGCACTTCGGCAAAGCCGAGGAAGAGCCCCCCCAGCAGCGCGCCACGAATGTCGCCCATGCCGCCGAGGATGATGACCGCGATGCCCTTGTGCAGCATCGGCTGGCCCATCAGGGGAAACACCGCGTTCGAATAGAGCCCGATGAGTACGCCCGCCAAGCCACCCAACGCTGCAGCAGCGAACGAGGTCATGAAGAACAGGCCTTCGACGTTCACGCCGACAAGGTACGCAGCCTTGGGCGATTCAGCGATGGCGCGCAGCGCGCGGCCGAGCTGCGTGCGCTTGAGCGCCAGCAGCAGCACTGCCATCAAGGCGAACGACAGCAAGATGATGCCGAGCTCGAGCGCCGTCAGATGAATGCCGCCGAGGCTCAACGACTGGTCCGAAATCACGCCTTGCGGAAAGCGGATGTTCTGCGCACCGAATATGCCCTGAATGCCGTTGTTGATGATGATGGCCACGCCGATGGTGGCGATCATCGGGATCAGGTGCGGTGCGTTGCGCGCACGCAGCGGCTTGAGCACCAGAAAGTCGATCAGCAGCCCGAGCGCACCGCAAAAAACAAAGGCGAACAGCATGCCCGCCCATAGCGGCAGCGCGAAGCGCGCCATGACCTCGACCGCCGCGTAAGCGCCGACCATGAAGACCGCGCCATGCGACAGATTGATGACGCCCAAGACGCCGAAGATGAGCGTGAAACCCAGCGCGAAAAGCGCGTACACGCAGCCCAGCGACAGGGCGTTGACGAGTTGCTGTTCAAGCAAAGTGAAACCTCCGAGCCCGCGACAAGGCAGGCAATACAAACGCTGAAGTTGCTGTCGACAACAGGCCGTCGGCATCGCTTCTTCAGGTGAGACACCGAGGAACCGGCTTTGCCGGACCTCTGGTGTCGCCCCCGGCAGGGGGTGGGAGTCGCGACACGCAGTGCGCAGCGACCTGGGGGCGAGTTCTACTTCTCGATGACGAACTCAGCGCCCTTCGTCACGCTGACGATCGGGACTTGTTGCGCGTCGTAGCCAGCCGGCTTGCCCGCCTTGTCCGTGGCGCGGCGAAACTGGAATGCACCGGTAGCGCCGGTCCACTTCACCGCCGGCAGCGCGTCACGCAAAGCGGTGCGATCGGCCGCCAGGGTGCCCGACAGCTTCACGGTCTTGATGGCCTGCGCCGCGATGTACATCGCGTCGTACGCCTGCGCCGCGAACTGGTCGGGTGCCACCTTGTACTTGTCGTTGTAGCCCTTGATGAACTTGCTGTTCTCGGGCGTCGCATTGCTCAACGACCACGGGCTGCCGACATACAGGTTGTCGGACTGGCCCTTGGCCAGATCGAACACCTTGGCCGAGTTCATGCCGTTGCCGCCGATGAAGGGCACGGCGAGGCCGAGCTGGCGCGCCTGCACCATGATCGGGGCGCCTTCGGCCAGCAAGGCCGACAGCACGATCGCATCGGCACCGCTGGCCTTGATCTTGGTCAGTTGCGCCTTGAAGTCGACGTCGCCCTTGGCGAAGGTCTCGGTGGTCGTCACCGGGATCTTCAGGTCGTCGAGCGCCTTCTTGAAGTTGTCGTAGCCGCTCTTGGTGAACACGTCGTCGTTGCCGTAGAGGACAGCGACTTTCTTGATGCCGGCCTTCTTGACCGCCATCTTGATGGTCTCGGGCAGCACGTCGGCTTCGGTCACCGAGTTGCGAAAGACGTAGTCGCCGATCGAGGTGATGCCGTCGGCCGTATTGGATGTGCCGAAGGCCACCGTCTTGCCGGCTTGAGCGATCGGGTCGCCAGCTTGCGCCGAATTGGACAAGGTCGGGCCGAACACCATCAGGACCTGGTCCTGAAAAATCAGCTTCTTGAAGACGTTGATCGCTTCTTCTTTTTTGCCTTGCTCATCGGCGACGATGAGCTGGATCTTGTCGCCGTTGATGCCACCGGCGGCATTGATCTCATCGGCGGCCAGTTCGAGGCCGTTGCGGATCGCGACACCGTACTGAGCGGCACCGCCGGAAAGGGCTTCAGCCACGCCAATCTTCAGATCGGCGGCCTGCGCCGTGGCACAGAAAGCTGCGAAAGCCAACAGCGTGGCCTTGAATGGAAGTTGTCTCATTTGGAGTCTTTCGGGGGGAAAAAACGAGCGCCAAGCATAAATCAGCTTGGGGCCGGGCATTTGCTCGGGCTACATCGGCAGCCAGGTTCCCACTCGTGCCGCCTTCGCGCGGAGGTACAAAAGGCGCGCCGTCGCGACATCTTCGAGCGCCATGCCGAGCGACTTGAAGAGCGTCACTTCGTTTGCACCGCCACGCCCCGGATGCGCACCGATCACCAGTTCGCCAATCTCTGCACGCAAGCTCGCGGGGCTCACGAGGCCAGCACGCAATGCGTTCAGATAGTCGCCCGATTCGGCAAGCGTCGACTCGCGCCGATCGACGAACAGCGACGCCCGGCCCATCAGCGCCGGCTCGATCTCGCAATAGGCCGGCGTGCTGGAGCCGACCGCGTTGATGTGCGTACCCGGCGCGATCCAGGCATCGAGAAGGATCGGCTCGCGCGCATTCGTGACGGTAACGACGATGTCTGCGTCGCGCACCGCGGCCTCTGCAGACCCCACCGCTTCCATGACGAACCCATAGGCGGGCTGTTCCACCGCCACGAACGCCCGTGCGCTGGCCAGACTGCGGGCGGCAACCTTGACCGAAGTGAGCGGCCGGGCAGCCGCCACGGCCTGCAACTGCCAATGCGCCTGATGGCCGCTGCCGATCAAGGCGAGCTTCGAAGCGTCGGGCCTCGCCAGCAGGCGCGTCGCAAGGCCGGTCATCGCCGCGGTGCGGATGCCGGTGATTTCCGAGGCCGACATCACCGCCATCAATGCGCCGGTCTCGCCGCTGAACAGCAGTACGCAGCCCTGGTGCGGGTCCAGCCCGAGCGCGCTGTTGCCGGGGAAGAAGCCACCGGTCTTGGCGCCGTAGACCGGGTCGGCCCCGCCGATGTAAGCCGGCATCAATCCCAGCAGACCTTTTGCGCCGGGCGGACTGACGATCTGACGCAAGGGCTGGTGCACTTCGCCCTGCGCAAGTGCGGCCATGGCGTCCGACATCAGGTCGATGCAGTCGGGCACGCTCAGGAGTCGGGCGACTTCCTGCTGGGCAAGAAACAGTACAGGCTCGACGACGTCGACCGCACTGGCAGTCATGCCTGATTCATCCAGGACGCGTGCCGCGAATCATCCATGAGCGCGGGCCGCGTCCAGGTGCTTCGTCAACGTCGGAAGATCAGTGTTGGTGCCGCACAGCAGCACGCCCACGCGTTGGCCTTCGAGCTCCTCGCGCAACGGGCCGAGCAAGCCAGCCGTGGCGGCCGCGCAGGCAGGCTCGGGCGACAGTTTGAGTTCTTCGAACAGGTGCAGCATGGCCCTGCGGATCTGGTCGTCGGACACTGTCACGAGCCGGTCGATGCTGCGACTGCAAAGCTCGTAGCTGTAAGCCTCGGTGTGCGGCGCCATCAGGCTGTCGGCGATGCCTTGCATCGGGCCCATCTTGATCGGGTGACCGGCCCTGAAGCTCTGCGCCATGCCGTCAGCGCCTTCGGGCTCGACACCGTAGACCTTGCAGTCGGGCTGCACCAACTTGAAAGCCGTGGCCACGCCAGCTGCCAGACCACCGCCGCCGATCGGCAGGATGACCGCGTCGAGCGCAGGCGCCTGGGTCGCCCATTCGTAGCCGAGCGTCGCGGTACCGAGCACCGTGCGGTAGCCGTTGAACGGGTGCACGAAGAAGCGCCCCTCTTCCTGCTCAATCTGGCGCACGCGCTCGAACGCCGCCGCGCCGTTGTCGGCCATCACGACTTCAGCGCCGTACTGGTGGCACAGCGCCACCCGGAACGGGCTGGCGGTCTTGATCATCACGACCTTGGCGCCGATGCCGAGCTTCATGGCGGCGTAGGCCACCGCCACCGCATGGTTGCCGGCGCTCACGCAGGTCACGCCGGCCTGCCGCTGCTTGTCGTCGAGCGCCAGCATGTTGGAGAACGCGCCACGTGCCTTGAAGGTGCCGCTGGCTTGCAGCAGTTCGAACTTGAAGTTGAGGCGCGTACCGGCGAGGTCGGCCAGAGCGTCCTTGTCGAGCACCGGCGTCTTGAAGACGTAGGGCTCGAGCGCGGCGCTCAACTCGCGGATGGCTTCGAGCGTGGGTACGGGTTGGCCGTCGATCGTCATTTAAAACCCAGCCGGCTGCGCGTGAAGAGCAAGGCAATGATGCTGACGATGGCGGCAAAGATCAGGTAGTAGCTCGGCGACAGCTTGTCGTGCGTCACGCTGATGAGCCAGGTCAGAATGAAGGGCGCGAATCCACCGAAGATCGTCACCGCCGTGTTGTAGCTCAAAGAGAGTCCTGTGGTGCGGGTCTGGGTCGGAAACAGTTCCGACAGCAGCGCCGGTACCGGCGCGAAGTACGCCGTCATCAGGCAACCGAACACGATCTCGACGAGCAGCAGCGTGCCGAAGCTCGGGCTCGCGACCAGCAGCGCGAACATCGGATAGATCAGCACCAGCAGCAGCACCGCGGCGGTCAGCATGATGCGCACACGCCCGACGGTGTCCGACAGATGCCCGATGACGGGCGCGAAGATCATCTGGATGATGCCGACCATCATCGTGGCCGTGAACACGACCGACGCCGGCAGGCCGAGCTGCTTCACGCCGTAGGTCGGCATGAAGAGCACGAGGTAGGTCGCGACCGTGCCGAGGATCACGATGCCGATCGCGAGCAGCAGGCGTTCCTTCTGGTGCGCGAAGGTGTCGCGGATGGGGGTCGTCGTCGCTTCGATCTTCGCGAACTCCGGGCTCTCGTCGACATTGCGGCGGATGTAGTACGCCACCGGGCCGATGAGGAGGCCGAAGATGAACGGAATGCGCCAGCCCCACGCCGCCATCTGGTCACCCGTGAGCGTGCTCGTGAGCACCGCGCCGAAGCCGGCCGCCAGCAAGGTCGTGAGGCCCTGGCTCGCGACTTGCCAGCTCGAGAAAAAGCCGCGGCGCTTCGGCGCATGCTCGGCGAGAAAGGCTGTTGCGCTGCCGAATTCGCCGCCGGCCGAGAAGCCCTGGATCATTCGCGCCACCACCAGCACCGCCGGCGCAAACAAGCCGATGCTGCTGTAGGTCGGCACGATAGAAATCATCAGGGTGCCGGTGAACATCAGGACGATCGACAAGGTGAGCGCCGCCTTGCGCCCGGCGCGGTCGGCGTAGGCGCCGATGACGATGGCACCGAGCGGTCGCAAGAAGAACGAGACGCCGAAGGTGCCGAGCGTGAGCAGCAGCGACACCGTGTCGTCGCCCGTCGGAAAAAAGAGCTTGGAGATGGTCGCGGCAAAGAAGCCGTAGACCACCAGGTCGAACCATTCGAGCGCATTGCCGATCGATGCTGCAATGACGGCGCGCCACGGTGGCGTTTCTGTTATCGCGGCGGGGTGGCGCAGCACGCCGGCGGTTACTTGGCTCATGTGTTTGTTCTTTCCAAAAATCAGCCCGGCAGCGACATGCTGCGAATCAGCTTGCGCATGAAGGACTCGCACTGTTCGATCTGCGCCAAGGTAACGAACTCGTTGGCCTTATGTGCGTCTTCGATGCTGCCCGGCCCGCACACCACAGAAGGGATGCCCAATTGCTGGAACAGTCCCGCTTCCGTGCCGTAGGCCACCTTGCGCACATCGCGGTCGCCGGTGAGCGCGCGAACCAGTTGCGTGATGGCCGCCTGCTCCGATGCATCGAGCGTAGGCGCGGTGGCCAGCAGTTCGAAGTCGATGGCCGCGCCCGCGTGCTCGTTTTTCATTCGCGGCAACAGCGTGTTGGTCGCGTAGTCCTTGATGCGCTCGATGATCGGCGCGCTGTCGACGCCCGGCAGGTTGCGGTATTCGAATCCAAACTCGCACTGCGAGGGAATCGTGTTGATCGCAATGCCGCCGCTGATGGTGCCGGTCTGTAGCGTGGTGAAGGGCACGTCGAACGCGTTGTCGAAAGGCCCATCGCGTCGATACTGATCGGCCTGGTCGCGGATGAAGCAGATCAGCCGTGCGGCGTACTCGATTGCGTTGAGGCCATGCGGCGTCAACGACGAATGCGCCGCATGCCCGTGCACACGGCAGCGGTACGCGTTGATGCCCTTGTGCGCCACGATGACGCGCATGTCGGGCGGCTCACCGACGATGCAGCCATTGGCATGGATGCCACGCGCCTTGAGGTCGGCCAGCATGTAGGGCGCGCCGACGCAGCCAAGCTCTTCATCGCACGAGAAGGCGAAGTGGATCGGCTCCTTGAGCCGCGCGGCTTTCATCTCCGGCAGCAGCGTGAGCGCCACGCCGATGAAGCCCTTCATGTCGCAGGTGCCGCGGCCGAAGAGCTTGCCTTCGCGCACCGTCGGCTCAAAGGGGCCGCTGTCCCATTTCTGCCCTTTGACCGGCACCGTGTCGGTGTGCCCCGAAAGCACGATGCCGCCTTGCGTCGAACCGTCGGCCGCGGGCAAGGTCGCGAAGACATTCGCCTTCCTGCCGGTGGCTTCGTAAGTGAGCGTCGACCTGGCACCATGCCGCTCGAGGTCGTCCCGGACCGTCTCGATGAGGCCCAGATTAGACTCAAAGCTGGTCGTTTCGATGCGGATCAACTTCTCGATCCAGGAAAGAGAAATCGGCATTGGCGTCGGGTCCTTCAAGGTGGTCACAGAATTATCATATGCGAAAATTTTCAGATAAGAAAAGGAAAATGCAAGCATCCGATTCTGTTGTTCTCGACAAGTCGGAGCTCGGTGGCCGGCTGCGCAGCGCCCGGCTGGCACAGCGCTTGACGCTTTCCGACCTGGCTGCGAAATCGCAGGTTTCAGTGGCCTCGATCTCGAAAGCGGAGCGCGGCTTGCTGGCGCTCAGCTACGAAAAATTCGCCGCATTGGCAGCGGCGCTGCAGCTCGACTTGTCGACGCTGTTCGGCACGCAACCGTCAGGTTTCTTGTCAGGCAGTGTCGTCGTCACGCGCAGCAAGGACGTGGTCGAGTACCACTCCGAGCGCTACCTCTACGGCATGCTCGCAACGCAGGTCACGTCGAAAAAGATGACGCCGATGATGGGCCGCATCGAGGCCAACTCGGTGTTGCGGCCGGGCCAGTTCAGCAAGCATCCGGGAGAGGAGTTCATCTTCGTGCTCGACGGTGCACTCGAGATGCACTTTGCCGACGGCCGCGTCGAAAGGCTCGAGAAGAACGACAGCATCTACTTCGACAGCGGCCTCGGCCACCTCTACGTCAACGGCGGCAAGGAAGGTGCGCAGATCCTGGTGGTGTGCTGCAACGAGCCGGGACATCCGTCGATCGACGGCAGCCGCTGATCAGGCCGCGATCGCCGGTTCCGGTGCGAGCTGCGTCCCGGCAATCGTCTGCGCGCCCGATGGCATGTGCTGTGCCCACTCGATGATTTCGAGCCGTCCATCGGCGTGCTCCGCCAGCGCGGTCAGGCTCTCCACCCAGTCGCCGTCGTTGCAGTAGAGGATGCCGTCGATGTCGCGCATCTCGGCATGGTGGATGTGCCCGCACACGACGCCCTGCACACCGCGCTTGCGCGCCTCGCGTGCGACGGCAACCTCGAAGTCACCGACGTAGCTGACCGCCCGCTTCACCTTCTGCTTCAGATACTTCGAGAGCGACCAGTACGGCAGCCCCATGCGCGCGCGCAGTGAGTTCAGGTGCCGGTTGAGCTTCAGAGTGAACTCGTAGAGCGAGTCGCCGACATGCGCAAGCCACTTCGCGCACTGGATCACGCCGTCGAACAGGTCGCCGTGCATCACCCAGAGCTTGCGGCCATCGGCCATTTCATGAATCCATTCGTCGGCGACGTCGATGCCGCCGAAGTTGTGGTTCAGATACTTGCGCGCGAACTCGTCGTGGTTGCCCGGAATGAAGATCACGCGGGTGCCCTTGCGTGCCTTGCGCAACAGCTTCTGGATCACGTCGTTGTGCGCTTGGGGCCAGTACCAGTGCCGCTTGAGTTGCCAGCCGTCGATGATGTCGCCGACGAGGAACAGCGTCTCGCACTCGGTGTGCTTCAGGAAGTCGAGCAATGCGCGTGCCTGGCAGCCGGGCGTGCCCAGATGCAGGTCGGAGATCCACAGCGTGCGAAAGCGTTGCGACGGCCGCGTTGCGTCATCGTCGTCCGGCGCCGAAGTGCCGGTTGCGTTGTCGCGCCATGCGCGGAGAAAAGCATCGTCGCGTTGCATGGATGCGTAGCGTCGCGGTGCTGCGTGACGTCCGCATGGCAACGGCAAGACGGTTCGGTGACAACGGCTCAGCAGCCGCAGGCGCGTCAGATCAGCAGATCACTGTCGCTCGATCGATGTGACGGCGGAACGACCCCGAGATGCCGATAAGCCGCCAGCGTGGCGATGCGGCCGCGCGGCGTGCGCTGCAGGTAGCCTTGCTGGATCAGGTAGGGCTCGATCACGTCTTCAATCGTGTCACGCTCTTCGCCGATGCTGGCCGCCACGTTGTCGAGCCCGACCGGACCGCCGTCGAAACGATGGATCACGGCCTCGAGCAGCTTGCGGTCCATCAGGTCCAGGCCCTGGGGATCGACGTCGAGCATCGCCAGCGCCTTGTGCGCGATGTGTTCGGTGATGCGCCCGTCGCCCTTCACTTGCGCATAGTCGCGCACCCGCCGCAACAGTCGGTTGGCGATGCGTGGCGTGCCGCGCGAACGGCGCGCGATCTCGAAGCCCCCGGCCTCGTCCATCTCGACCTTGAGCAACCCTGCACTGCGCCGCACGATGCGCGCCAGTTCTTCGGGCGTGTAGAACTCCAGCCGCGCCACGATGCCGAAGCGGTCGCGCAGCGGATTGGTCAGCATGCCAGCGCGCGTGGTTGCGCCGACCAGCGTGAAGGGCTGCAGATCGAGCTTGATGCTGCGCGCCGCCGGGCCTTCGCCGATCATGATGTCGATCTGGTAGTCCTCCAGCGCGGGGTAGAGGATCTCTTCGACGACCGGCGACAGCCGATGGATCTCGTCGATGAAGAGCACATCGTTGCGCTCCAGATTGGTCAGCAGTGCCGCCAGGTCTTTCGGCTTCTCGAGCACTGGCCCCGAGGTCTGCCGCAAGTTGACGCCGAGCTCCGCCGCGATGATGTGGCTCAGCGTGGTCTTGCCCAGGCCGGGCGGGCCGAACAGCAGCACGTGGTCGAGCGCCTCGTTGCGCATGCGCGCCGCCCCGATGAAAATTTCAAGCTGCTCGCGCACCTTCGCCTGGCCGACGTATTCGTCGAGCAGCTTGGGGCGCAAGGCGCGCTCGATCGCTTCTTCGTTCGGCGAGGCGGGCGCCGCGGACACCACGCGTTGCGGGGCCGGGGCGAAGTCGTCGGTCTGGATGGTCATGGGCGGTTGGCTGTAAGGGCAGTTTAGTCGGCCCAAGTGCGCTCTGCGCGCCCGATACTTCCGGCGACGCAAGGCGCTTCTCGCGCCTGTCGATTACCGGGCCAATGCCTTCAGCGCCAGCTTGATGCCGTCGCCCACCGCCACATCCTTGGGCAGTGCCTTCAATGCCGCGGCTGCTTCTTTGTCGCTGTATCCAAGTGCCACCAGCGCCTGGAGGATGTCGCCCTGGGCGTCGTTGGCAGCATGCGCTGGCAGCGCGATGTCGGCGCCGAGTTTTCCTTTGAGTTCCAACAGCAGGCGCTCCGCTGTCTTTTTGCCAACGCCCGGAATCTTCACCAGCCGACCTGTGTCCTGCAGCGTGACGACCTGCGCCAGCTCGCTCACGCTGAGCCCCGACAGCACACCCAGCGCCATGCGCGGGCCAACGCCTGAGATTTTGATCAACTGCCTAAACGCCATGCGCTCCTCGGCTGTGCCGAAGCCGTACAGGATCTGCGCGTCTTCACGGACCACGAAGTGCGTGAGCAGCGACACCCGCTCCCCCGTCGGCGGCAGGTTGTAGAAGGTGCTCATCGGCACGTCGACCTCGTAGCCGACGCCGTTGCAGTCCACCACCACCTGCGGCGGGTTGCGTTCGGCAAGAGTTCCTGTGAGCTTACCGATCATTTGATAGCCAGATTTGGGCCCGGGTGTGCGATTTGACTAGGGTCCAGTCCAAGCGTAATAGCCGACGCCCTCGAATGAATATTGCGGATACCGCTGCAATATGGTGTCGCGCTCTGTTGCATTGATTGTGTAGAAGTGAGTGCCGTTTTGCGTGTTGAAGAATCGGTACATCGCACTGGTCTGTTTGCCAGAAGCGATGTTGGCATACCAACTTGGCCCTTCAAAAGAAAGCCACGGAATGGTGGCCTTGATGTTGTCTCGCTCGGAAGAGTTGATCGTATAGAAGTGCTCACCAGTGTGTGCGTCGTAGAAACGGAAGACCGTGTCGCTGGCGGTACCGGCTGCCCCATAGGCATAAAACGCGATTCCGTCATAGCTGTAGTCCAGGGAGTGCTGGATAGCATTGTCACGCTCCGCGGGATCAGCCGTATAGAAATGGCTCTGCGCTCGGCGGTTGTAGAGGCGATAGATCGGGACACGCACGGTGCCCGACGTTGCGCCGAGCCATTGCGACAACCCCGCTTGATACGCTTTGTCGAATCGACCGTAGTAATCATTCCCCAAGGGGTTCTGGCAGGATCCGTAACCACCAAAAAGCTGTCCGACCAGATAGTCCTTTGTGTTGAGCTTAACAAAGAGTCCAGAGCCGCTACTTCCTCCCTCGGTCGCGCCCTGCGTCCACCGGACCCGCAGGAATTGGGCACTCGAAGCCGACGATGAGGCGCATGTTCCGCCAGTGCATTTGCCCGTGCCCAGGTAATCGCCAAGGGTGTATTTCTGCAAATCGCCTTTGGGGTGACTGACCCCATACACGTCGTCGTAGTAGCCGAGCGGGAAGGCGCTCGATCCTGCATAAACAGTGCCGGCCGGTGGCGTCGTATTGAGTCGCATGAAAGAGGTGTCTGTATCAGCGCTGCTGTACAGCAACGTGGCGCCCGAGACCATGGCTGCGAGCTTGGGGTCCACCTGCGTGCTATTGCACGAAGCAGATTTGTAGAACCACAGTGTGTACAACGTGGATGCCACCGTTTGGTTCGAAATGCAGTGATTGGCGCTGAGAAAATACGGTGTCCCCGAAGACGACCGGTCATTCAGCAGGGTGCCAGTGCAAACATAGTCGTCCCCGCTGTCGACGAAGTCCATCAGCGCGACCGACTTGCTCAATTCGTTGTAAGTCGACGAGCAAGACACGTCCATCGTGCAAGAACTCGCCTCTCCAACTTTTGCGATGGAGTCGAGTTTCCGGATGTCCGCGAGCACATGCGACAGCGATGGCACCGAAATTTGGACCGCGTCTGTCGGCGCTCCCGGTGGCACTTCAACCTCGATTGTGATGGCCTCGCCGCCCATATTGGGCGACCAATAGGTGTGCGCGGCATCGCTCGAATCCCCAGCATCTACGTTTTGTTGAATCGTCGTCAGAATTTCCTGGCCAGGAATTTCGTAGATTTTGCCGGCACTGTCGGCATAAAAGCGAACAGTGGCTCCGAGAGGAAAGCCCTTGATCAGCAGTCCCAACCGCACTCCTTTTGCATCTGGAGAGACGAAGCGCATTGCCGAGACCTTGTCGCCATTCGGTAGCGTGGTCCAACCCATCAACGCCGAGACCTGCAGTTGACTCGCCGTGTCAGAAATAGGCCGAGCCACGCCAATTTTTGTCGGCAGGCCTACAAGCGCAAGCGCTGACTTCTGGATTGTCGGAGCTTGAACAGTGAGCGCACCTAGGCTGATTTGTGCCGGAGTGGGCGCCATACCGGCCGCCCTCGTCTTGAACCGTTCAACTTCATGGCTCCCGCCAACGCTTATCTTGGCCTCGATGAGAATCGGGTCCTTGGAAGGTTCCGCGGGCTGCACGACGGCCTGTGCCGGGACGGCCGCTTTGCTTGAAGTCTGGTCTGCGGCTACGGGCAACACAACGGTACTGCCACCACTTGAGCCGCCAGAACCGCCGCATCCGGCGACAGAAATCAATAGCGCACATGCAAGCGCGCCCAATAGACGAATAGCTTTAATTTTTCTCTCCCTTTGACCACCTTGACCGCTCTGCATTCTGGCGCCAACCGATAGATTGCGCCCTGGTTTGGTCTGCCACAAAAGTCGTGCGCCACCGACTACGTCACAGTCGATTCATTTGATTTGGCCGCGTGTACCGCGTCAGCCACGCCTATGATTCACAGCCCAATCTTCCAGCCTGGTCACGCCTTGCTCCTTCGACACACCTTCGCCCCTCACAACAACACCCGCCTCGGCCACCTGTGCGGCCCGCTCGATGCCCATTTGCGCCGCATCGAAGAGGCGCTCGACGTGAAAATCGCGCACCGGCACGAGCAGTTCAAGATAGACGGCCCCAAGGTCAACGCGCAACGTGCAATGGATGTGCTGCAGGCCTTGTACGAGATCGCGCAACGATCGATCGATGCGGCGGTGGTGCAGCTCACGCTGGCAGGCGACAGTTCGATGGACGAAGCCGACGACGAAGGGATGACGCTGGTCACGCGCCGCGCCGACTTGCGTGCTCGCACGCCGACGCAAAGCCTTTACCTCGAAAACATCGCCAACCACGACATCACTTTCGGCATCGGGCCGGCCGGCACCGGCAAGACCTATCTGGCGGTGGCCTGCGCGGTCGATGCGCTGGAGCGCAGCAGCGTGCAGCGCATCGTGCTGACCCGCCCCGCCGTCGAGGCCGGCGAGCGGCTAGGCTTCCTGCCGGGCAATCTGAGCGAAAAAGTCGACCCGTACCTGCGTCCGCTGTACGACGCGCTTCACGACCTGATGGGCTTCGACAAAGTGCAGAAAGCCTTCGAGCGCAACGCGCTGGAGATCGCACCGCTCGCCTTCATGCGCGGCCGGACGCTCAACAACGCCTTCATCATCCTCGACGAGGCGCAGAACACGACGCCCGAGCAAATGAAGATGTTCCTCACGCGGATCGGCTTCGGCGCCAAGGCTGTGGTGACCGGCGACGTGAGCCAGATCGATTTGCCCAAGACGCAGCTGAGCGGACTCGTCGACGCCGAGCGCGTCATGAAACGGGTCAAGGGCATCGCGGTAACGCACTTCACCAGTGCCGACGTCGTGCGGCACCCCCTCGTGGCGCGCATCGTCGATGCCTACGACAGCCAGCGCAAACGCGCGACGCCCACGCGCTGACATGGCGCTCGCTGCCCTCTCACTCTCGTTGCAGTTCGTGCCGTTCAAAGGCGTCGAACGCCATCGCGCGGCGTTACCCCGGCACAGCGTGACGCGCTGGATTCGCCACGCGCTCGATGTCGACGGCGAGCTCACGGTGCGCATCGTCGATGTCGAAGAAGGTCAACGACTGAACCGCGAGTTTCGCGGCAAGGACTACGCCACCAACGTGCTCACCTTCGACTATGCGCAAGAGCCGATGGTGATGGCCGACCTGGTGCTGTGTGCGCCGGTGGTCGCGCGCGAGGCGAAAGAGCAGCGCAAAACGCTGGCTGCGCACTACGCCCATCTGCTGGTCCATGGCACGTTGCACGCACAGGGCTGGGACCATGAAACCGGCGAGGCCGATGCCGAAGAGATGGAAGCGCGCGAGATCGAAATCCTCGCCGGGCTGGGCATTCGCAACCCGTACTAGCGCCTTCTCAGCAGGCCAGCGCGGGCGTCATGCGCCGTCGAGCACCCGTCACGCACCCGGCGCCATCTGAACGGCGCGCGCTTCCATGTTGAGTGGCAGCAGCTGGATGGTCACCCGAAGACCCGGCACGTTGTCCATCAGCGCCTGCTCGAGTTCATCACGCAGAGTGGCCGCACGTTGCAACGGCCAGTCGCCCGGCACATGCATGTGCAGGTCGGCGAAGAGCCGTTGCCCCGCGCGCCGGGTCGCGATGTCGTCGAAGCGGATCGGCCCGGCCTTGACCGCACCAGCGCCACCACCGGCGCGCTCCAGAAAACCGTCGAGCGTGGCTTGCACCGCAGCCATGGATTCGGCCGGCATGGCCTCGTCCATCAGCCCTTGCGAGGAGCGCCAAACGAGTTTGCCGCCTTCGAAAATGATGTTGAGCGCCACGCCGATGCCCAGCAGCGGATCGAGCCACAACCAGCCGGTGAAATGCACGGCGACGATGCCGACGACGACTGCGACCGAAGTCCACACATCGGTGACGAGGTGCCGCCCATCAGCTTCCAGCGCGATCGAACGGTGCTCTCGTGCCGCCCTGAAGAGCGCCCACGCCAATGCGCCGTTGAAGCCTGTGCTGACGATGGACAGCGCCAGCCCCCAGCCCAGCTGCTCGATCGGTCGCGGCGCCATCAAGCGCTCGATCGAGACCCACATGATCGCCAGCGCTGCGCCGATGATGAGGATGCCTTCGAAGCCAGACGCGAAGTACTCGGCCTTGTGATGGCCGTAGGGATGGTCTTCATCGGCCGGCCGCGCGGCAATGGTCACCATCGCGAGAGCGAACATCGCGCTCGCGAGATTGACGAACGACTCCATCGCGTCGGAAATAAGCCCCATCGAATGCGTGATGTAGCCTGCCATTCCCTTCAGCACGATGGTGACGAGCGCCACCGCGATCGACAGGCGCAACAACACCTTTGGGGTCAGTAGACTTTGTATCGAAGAAGAGAAAGAGGAAGAAGGCAAAAGAGGCACCGAGCTTCAGCAATGCCGACGGGAGGTCAGCGGGGCGCAGGAATTATGGACGGCTCATGCGCGGAGCACGTCGCGTACCATCGGGCGCTCACCTTGATTCAGAAGAGGCCCGGATGAGATTCAGACCCTGGACGCGGCTGAGCGCCCTGCTGCTTGTGGCGGCCATCGCGTCGATCGCTTCGATCGCGCCGGCGGCAGCACAAGCCACCCCACCGCCAGAACGGGCTGGTTTCGTCAAAAGCGTGCGCGGCGACGTGCAACTGCTCAGCGCCACCGGCGTGATGCGTACCGCACATGCCGGCGACGAGGTTGCTCCCATCGAACGTATCGTGACTGGCACGGACTCGGCCGCGAGCCTGGTGCTGCGCGATGGCACCGTGCTCGTGCTCGGCCCTTCGTCGCGACTCGACATGAAGGAGTTCAGCTTCGATCCGACCGCCCAGGACGGCGGCCTGTTGATCTCGCTGCTGCGTGGCTCGCTGCGCATGATTTCCGGCCTGATCGGAAAGGCCCATCCGGACGCGGTTCGTATCGAGACACAGACCGCGACGATCGGCATTCGCGGCACCGATTTCATCGTTCAGGCGGATCCGCAACCATGAACATGCCACGCTGCGTCATCTGGTTTTCGCTCTGCTTTTCGCTCCTGTCAGCCGCGCTGCTCGCGGGCTGCTCGACGCCTGCCACGCGCGTCGTGTTGCTGCCGCAACCGGACGGGCGGCCCTCCGCAGTGGTGGTCAGAAGTAACGGCGGCGAAATCACGCTGGACAAGCCTTACCAGCGCGCCACCGTGAAAGCAGGCCGCACCGGCGCGCCTTCGCTCGACCACACCGATGCAGCACGGGTCCGCACCGACAACACCATGCTGTTCGACCTCGTTCCGCCCGCACCCCAGCGCTACGCGGTGTACTTCGACGCAGGCAACACGTCGCTGATGCCCGAATCTCAACGCGAGATGACCACCGCGTTGATGGTGGCAATGGCACGCGCCGGCAGCGATATCGTGATCACCGGCTACACCGACACGGTTGGGGCAGTCGTGTCTAACGACGAGTTGTCGATGCGCCGGGCGCAGCAAGTGCGTCAGATGTTCATCGACAGGCAGTTTCCGGCGGCACGGATCGAAGCGGTCGGCCGCGGCGAACGCGAACTCGCGGTACCGACCGCCGACGATTCGCCGGAGCCGCGAAATCGACGGGTGACGATCGAAGTGCGCTGAACGGCGGGCGGGGCTCGAACCCGGCGCAGCCTTTGCTCAGCGCAAGGTCAAGCGAACGAACTTGCGCTTCCCGACCTGCACCACATAACTGCCCGCTGGCAGTTTCAGCGCCTTGTCGTTGACGACGACCGAGTCGAGACGAACACCACCGCCTTCGATCAGGCGGTTGCCCTCTGAGGTCGACGGCGCCAGCCCGGCCTGCTTCAGCAGTTGGGCGATGCCGAGCGGCGCGCCTTCCAGCGTCAGTTCAGGAATGTCGTCGGGCACGCCGCCATTGCTGCGATTGACGAAATCCTGCTCCGCCGCGTCGGCTGCCGCGGCACTGTGAAAGCGCGCGGTGATTTCCTTGGCGAGCGCGACCTTGGCATCTTTCGGGTTGCGCCCGCCTTCGACCTCGGCCTTCAACGCCGCGATCTCGGCGAGCGATTTGAAGCTCAGCAAGGTGTACCAGCGCCACATCAGCACGTCGGAAATCGATAGCACCTTGGCAAACATGGTGTTTGGCGCTTCGCTGATGCCGATGTAATTGTTCTTGCTCTTCGACATCTTTTCGACGCCATCGAGCCCTTCGAGCAAAGGCATAGTGAGTATGCACTGCGGCTCTTGGCCATACTCCTGTTGAAGGTGACGCCCGACCAAGAGGTTAAACTTTTGGTCGGTGCCGCCGAGCTCGAGGTCCGACTTGAGCGCCACGGAGTCGTAGCCCTGCATCAACGGATACAGGAACTCGTGCACAGAGATCGACTGGCCCGCCTTGAATCGCTTGCTGAAATCGTCGCGCTCCATCATCCGGGCGACGGTGTATTTGGCCGCCAGCTGGATCATCCCGCGCGCGCCCAACGGGTCGCTCCACTCAGAGTTGTATCGAACCTCGGTTCTGGACGGATCGAGCACCAGGCTGGCCTGACGGTAGTACGTCTGCGCGTTCGCCTCGATTTGTTCGCGCGTGAGCGGCGGCCGGGTCGTGTTGCGTCCGGACGGGTCGCCGATCGTCGTCGTGAAGTCGCCAATCAAAAAAATGACGGTGTGGCCCAGATCCTGCAGCTGCCGCAGCTTGTTCAGCACCACCGTATGACCGATATGAATGTCCGGAGCCGTCGGATCGAGGCCGAGCTTGATGCGCAGCGTCTGGCCGGTGGCCTCGGCGCGCTGAAGCTTTTTGATCCACTCATCCTGGGGCAGCAATTCTTCAGCCCCACGCAGCGAGATTTCGAGAGCTCTTCCTACGCCATCGGAGAGGACTTGGGATGTAACAGAACCGGCATTCATTGGGCTTTTGTGGCTGATTTGGGTATTGCCGAAGCTATACTGAGCCCGACTTTGCAAGCGCCGGATTCTAAGCGGCGCTTTTTTCCGCGCCGTGTTGCCGCCTCCGTCTTGAGGCCTTCTGCTTCACGGATTCGCTGAAACCTGATCTGGATTTTTGAGCTTTGATTGACAGATTTCTTGCCGCCGAGGAGCTGTTTGCTTCCCGTGTGGCCTACACATTCCGGACGTACCCAAGGCAGATCACCGCAGTGATTGCAGCGGTCTTGATGTCCGCAGGCGGTGGTGCATTCGCGGTTGCTTCGCTTGGCCCCGACGCGGCCAAGATTCCGGTAAAGCAGGTGCTTGAAACGGTGACGCCGCTTGCTGTTTCAACACAGACCGAGGCGCTAGACGCTTTCAGCTTCACACTGTTCCGCAGCGAAACCACGCGCTCGAGCGACACCGCTGAAGCGCTGCTCGGGCGCCTTGGCGTAAGCGATCCGGCCGCATCGGCGTACATCCGCGGCAACGCCGAGGCGCGCTCCGCGCTGTTGAGCCGGGCCGGCCGTACTGTCACTGCCGAAGTCACGCACGAAGATCGGCTCAAGAAGCTGAGTGCACGCTGGATTCCTGACGGCGACGGCTTCAAGCGCCTCGTCGTCGAAAGCGCGGGCGTCGGCTTCATCCTGCGTTCCGAAGCCGACACACTGACCGCCGGTACACGCCTGGCGAGCGGCGTGGTCCGGACGTCGCTCTTTGCGGCAACCGACGATGCCAACATTCCCGATGCTGTCGCGAGCCAGTTGGCCGACGTCTTCGCGGGCGATGTCGACTTCCGTCAATTGCGCAAGGGCGATCGATTCGCTGTCGTCTACGAAACCTTCGAAGCCGACGGCCAGTCGATGCGCAGCGGCCGTATTTTGGCGGCGGAGTTCGAAAGCGGCGGCAACATCCACCAGGCGCTGTGGTTCCAGGAGCCGGGCCGCAAGGGTGGCTACTTCAGGCCGAACGGCGACAGCTTGCGTCACGCGTTCCTGAGTTCGCCGGTCGAGTTTTCGCGCATCTCTAGCGGTTTCGCGATGCGGATGCACCCGATTTTGAACACCTGGCGTCAACATAACGGCATTGACTTCGCGGCACCTTCGGGCACGGCGGTTCGAGCCGTCGGCGATGGCGTTGTCGAATTCGCTGGGCAGCAAAGTGGCTACGGCAACATCATCATCGTCAAGCACCGAAACGACCTGAGCACCGTGTATGCGCATCTGAGCCGCATGGACGTCAAGGTCGGGCAGAGCGTGGCCCAAAGCCAGTTCATCGGTGCTGTCGGCAGTACGGGCTGGGCGACCGGCCCGCATCTGCACTTCGAGTACCGAGTGAACGGTGAGTACACCGATCCGGCGGTCATCGCCAAACAGGACGGCGACATGACGCCGATCGCGGCAGCATCGCGTCCCGCGTTCGAGAAATTGGCGGTCGCAACGCGCACCGAATTGGCAGCCGCGTTCTCTGTGGTCCAGGCCAGCGCCGACTGACCGACCGCACCATCGAACACAACAAAATGGCCGATCTGCAGATGGCCAACCTGTTCATCGGCTTGATGTCGGGAACTTCACTCGACGGCGTCGACGGCGTCATCGCCGATTTCTCGGCCGGCGGCATTACGGTCAAGGCGCACGCCACGGCGCCTTTCTCGGTCGGACTGCGCACCGAATTGCTGGCGCTGAACACACCCGATGGCGTCAACGAGCTGCATCGTGCGGCGCTCGCGGGCAACGCGCTGGCGCGGGTGTACGCAGCGGTCACGCAGGATTTGCTCGACCAGGCCAACGTAGGTGCCGAAGCCATCGCCGCCATCGGGGCCCATGGCCAGACGGTGCGCCATCGGCCAGGCGAATTCGACGATATTGGCTACACGCTTCAGCTCAACAACCCCGCGCTGCTCGCCGAACTGACCGGCATCGACGTCGTTGCTGAATTCAGGACCCGCGATGTCGCAGCCGGCGGTCAGGGCGCACCGCTGGTGCCAGCGTTCCATCGCGCGCTGTTCGCGCTAGAAAACGACGCCGTTGCTGTTCTGAATCTCGGTGGTATTTCCAACCTCAGTTTGCTGCCTGCCACATCGGGCGAAGCGATCACCGTGCTCGGCTTCGATTGCGGCCCCGGCAATGCGCTGCTGGACCACTGGTGTCAAACCCACCTGGGCCAGCCATATGACGCTGGCGGCGCTTGGGCTGCCAGCGGGCGAGTGCTACCCGACTTGCTCGAGCGGCTGCTGCGCGATGCTTACTTTGCCAAGGCGCCTCCGAAAAGCACCGGGCGCGACCGATTCAATCCCACCTGGCTCGCCGCGCAGTTGCAGCACGCCAGCAGCGCTGATGCCGCGGATGTGCAGGCAACGCTTGCCGAGCTGACTGCCAGTTGCTGTGCCGCGGGCGTAATCCGCTACGGCACCGACAGCAAGACCTTGATCGTGTGCGGCGGCGGAGCGCTGAACGACCACCTGCTCGCCCGGTTGCGCGCACTGCTCCCCGGTGTCGAGCTGAAGTCGTCGGCTGAACGGGGACTGCCACCACAACAGGTCGAAGCGGCAGCATTTGCGTGGCTGGCCCGTTGTACGGTGCGCCGAGAGACGGGCAACCTTGCCAGCGTGACCGGCGCCAAGGGCGCGCGGGTGCTGGGCGCCATCTACCCTGCTTGACTGGAGGCCTGCCTGGCCTGGACTTGCTGGTGGACCCAAGGGGCGGCGTGGCGGGTAGCTTGTGCTGGTTGCTGGTTGCTGGTTGCTGGTTGCTGGTTGCTGGTCGCTGGTCGCTGGCCGCTGGCCGCTGGTCGCAGCAGTCGGCGCTTCAGCCTTGGCCGGACACCTCGGGCTGTGCCGGTCGAATGGCCCTGGCTTCCGCGGGCAGATGCCAAAAGATCAGCGTCGATGCCAGCGTGATCAATCCCATGCTAGCGAACGTCGCCTGAAAAGCATGCAGCGTTTCGATCGACGTGATCGGCGCAGTGCCACCGAAGATGCCGGTGTAGCCCGCCAGCACCGCGCTTGCAGCGGCCACGCCGAGGCTCATGGCCAGCATCTGCACCATCGACAGCAGGCTGTTACCGGTGCTCGCCATGCTACCGTCGAGATCTTTCAAGGTGATCGTGTTCATGGCGGTGAACTGCAATGAATTGACCGCACCAAAAGCCAAGAGCTGCAAGATGTTCAGCACGATCGGCTGGCCCGGCGCGGCAAGCCCGAAGGACGCCATCGTCACGCCGACCAGCGCCGTGTTGACGACCAGCACCTTTCGGTAGCCATAGCGCGTGATGAGCAGCGTGGTGAAGCGCTTCATCGCCATGCCTGCCAGCGCGATCGGCAACATCATCAACCCCGCCTGCAGTGGCGAATAGCCCATCGACACCTGCAGCAGCAACGGCACCAGAAAGGGCATGCAGCCGCTGCCTAGGCGCGAAAACAGATTGCCGATCAAGCCAATGCTAAGTGTCTGGACCTTGAATAGCGACGGCGCAAAGAGCGGATCGGCGCGCCGGCTAGCGTGCAGCCAGTAAGCGACGATGCTGGCGAAACCGAAGATCAACAACATCAGCACGCCGACTTGCCGCATGCCGGCACCCGAGACGCCGTCGAGCGCCAGCGAAATCGCGACCATGCCAAAGGCGAGCATCGCGTAGCCTGCCCCGTCGAAGCGATGCCGTACGGCGCCGCGCAGATCGGGCATGAGCCTGAGCGTTGCAATGCAGCCGACCAGACCCACGGGTACGTTGATCAAGAAGATCCAGTGCCACGACGCGTACTGCACCAGCCAGCCGCCCAGCGTTGGGCCGAGCAACGGTCCGATGAGCCCCGGAATCGCGACGAAGCTCATCGCCTGCAAAAACTCGGCGCGCGGCACCGTACGCAGCAGCGACAACCGTCCTACCGGCAGCAGCAAGGCGCCTCCGAGCCCCTGCAGCACCCGTGACGCGACGAGTTGACCGATGCCATGCGATGCGGCGCAAAGCACCGACCCGAGCACGAACAACAAGATGGCGGAGAAGAAGACGCGGCGCGTACCAAAACGGTCGGCGATCCAGCCCGAGGCTGGGATCAGCATCGCCATCGTGAGCGCATAGGCCACCACGACCGACTGCATCCGCAACGGGCTTTCGCCCAGGCTCGCCGCCATGGCGGGCAATGCGGTGTTGATGATGGTCGCGTCAAGCGTCTGCATGAAAAAGCCGATGGCGACGAGCCAGAGCAGACTTTTGCGATAGCCCGGTGCTGGCGCCGAAGGGGGCACCGGAGAAATGGGCGTTGAATTAGATCCGACAGGAAGCGTCATCGCAAAAACTCAGGCAACAAAAAGCCGCCCTTAGGCGGCTGTTCAAACAAACGCGAAGAACTTCTGCAAATCTCAGGCTGAGAAGCTGGAGCCGCAGCCGCAAGTGCTGGTCGCGTTCGGGTTCTTGATGACGAACTGGGCGCCCTGCAAATCTTCCTTGTAGTCGATCTCAGCGCCCACCAGATACTGGTAGCTCATGGCGTCGATTAGCAGCGAGACGCCGTTCTTGGTCATCGTGGTGTCGTCCTCGTTGGTGATCTCGTCGAACGTAAAACCATACGAGAAACCAGAACATCCGCCACCCTGCACGAAGACACGCAGCTTGAGTTCAGGGTTGCCTTCTTCGGCGATCAAGTCAGCCACCTTCGCGGCGGCGCTGTCAGTAAACAAAATCGGTTCCGGCATATTCGGAACAGGCATTTCAGAAACGATATTTTCGGCAACGGCGCTCATGTGAGTACTCCTGTAAGTGCGGCCAAACGTGCGAGCACGTGCAGCCAATGAAGGCAATGCTACTGCAACAAACAAAAAACCGCCCGAAGGCGGCGTTTTGACTGCGAGGGCAGTAAGCCCAAACAGCAGCTCCAAAAGCGAATTAACGCTTCGAGAATTGCTTCCGGCGGCGAGCAGAGTGCAAGCCGACCTTCTTCCGCTCGACTTCGCGCGCATCGCGCGTCACGAAGCCAGCCTGGCTCAACACCGGCTTGAGCGTCGCGTCGTAGTCGATCAACGCACGGGTGATGCCGTGGCGCGCCGCGCCGGCCTGGCCCGATTCGCCGCCGCCATTCACGTTGATCATGATGTCGAAAGCTTCGACGTTGTTCGTCAGGAACAGCGGCTGCTTCGCGATCATGATGGATGTTTCGCGACCAAAGTAGGCCTGAATGTCCTTGCCATTGATCGTGATCTTGCCGGTACCCTTTTTCATGAACACACGGGCGACGCTCGATTTGCGACGGCCGGTGCCATTGTTCCATTCACCGATCATTTGGCGGCCTCACGTTGGGCGTTGGTGGACAAGCCTGCAATTTCCAGCACTTTGGGCTGTTGCGCGGTATGCGGGTGCTCTGCGCCACCGTAGACCTTGAGCTTCTTGATCATGGCGTAGCCGAGGGGCCCCTTGGGCAGCATGCCCTTGACGGCCTTTTCCAGCGCGCGGCCGGGATGCTTGGCTTGCATGTCGCGGAAGTTGGTAGCCGAAATACCGCCCGGGTAGCCCGAGTGACGGTAGTAGATCTTGTCGATCGGCTTGGCACCGGTGACACGAAGCTGGGCTGCGTTGATGATGACGATGAAGTCACCGGTATCGACGTGAGGCGTGTAAATGGCCTTGTGTTTGCCGCGCAAACGGAGAGCAACTTCGCTGGCTACTCGTCCGAGGACCTTGTCGGTCGCGTCAACCACAAACCACTCGTGCACCACGTCAGCGGGTTTGGCGCTGAAAGTTTTGGTCATGAGATTCTCTTTAAAAGAGGGTTTGGCGGGCCCTTTTCCACGGTCGGCGTTCCTCTGACGGGAATCTCTTAGGTGGGGTTCACGCTTCGCCGCGGGGCCACAAAAGCGCTGCGAAGCCTTCTATTATATAAAGATTCGGCGCTGGCGGGTACCATCGACCCATGTTCAGTTACCGCCACGCCTTCCACGCCGGCAACCACGCCGACGTGCTCAAGCACACGGTGTTGATCGCCACGCTCACTCATTTGCTCGAAAAAGACGCGGCGCTGACCGTGGTGGACACGCATGCCGGCGCCGGCTTGTACCGTCTGGATGGCGACTACGCCGACACCAGCGGGGAGGCGGCGGAAGGTCTGTTGCGACTGATGGCAGCCAAGCCGAAAGACGGCGCGCCCCTCGCGGACGCCATCGCCCGCTACCTCGGCGTCATCGCCGACTTCAACCCGAAAGGCGGCGCCAAGATCTATCCTGGCTCGCCTTTCATCATCCAGCATCTGTTGCGGGACCATGACCGGTTGAAACTATACGAGTTGCATCCCACCGATGCCAAAACCCTCGACGCCAACATCGCGCAACTCGACGCAGGTCGGCAGATTGCCGTCCTGCGCGAAGACGGTTTCTTGAGCGCCAGCAAATTCTTGCCCCCACCATCGCGTCGCGCATTGGTGCTGATGGACCCAAGCTACGAGATCAAAAGCGACTACGGCCGCGTGCTCGAGTTCGCGGCCGAAGCGCTCAAGCGATTCGCCACCGGCACCTACGCCGTCTGGTATCCGATCATTCCGAGGCCTGAAGCGCACGATTTGCCGCGCCGCCTCAAGACGATGGCGACCAAGGCCGGTAAGTCGTGGTTGCACGCGACGCTCACCGTAAAGTCCAGCAAGCTGACATCTACGCCCACTGGCGAGACTAAGCGACCCGGCCTGCCAGCCAGCGGCATGTTTTTGATCAATCCGCCGTTTACCTTGAAACCGCAATTGGCCGCGGCGTTGCCTCAGTTGGTAGAGCTTCTGGCGCAAGACCGCCATGCGGCGTTTTCGCTCGACAGCGGCGGCTGAGTTTCGGCGCCTCTGCGACCGTTCATTCAACGCCGATATCTAGCGGCGTTTGCGATTCGATGGCTTGACCGGTACCTTCCGCGTGCTCGAAGGCGACGCCGCAGAATCACCCGCCATCGGCGCATCGGCGAAGTCGACGGCCGCGCCGCTGCAACGCATGTCTTTCTTATCGATCACCGACAACGCAACCTGCTTGATCCCCATTGACGTCAGCCCGATCTGATCTGCCGCAGCGCGGCTCAGATCGATGATGCGACCCAGCGCATAGGGCCCCCGATCGTTGATCCGCACCAACACCTCCTTGCCATTCACCAGGCTTCGCACGCAGACACGCGTGTTGAATGGCAGTGTCTTGTGAGCGGCCGTGAATGCGGTCATGTCGAAGCGCTCTCCGTTGGCAGTCTTGCGCTGGTGAAACTGGATGCCGTACCAGGAAGCGCCACCGCGCTCGAAGATTTCGCGAGGGCTTCCGTCACCGGGGACGCCATCGTCCGGCGAGAGTTCGCCAGTTCCTGAGATGGAGAGCTCGTAGCGCACCGATGGCACTTGCGAACGTGGAGCGGCACCGGCCGGCACCGCAAGCTCGCGTGGCAACGGCCGTAACCGAAAGCGCCCCGATGAATCCGCTGACGCGTCAGGTTTGGGCGCATTGGCATCGGGCGGCGGTGTGCCGCAGGCCGCAAGCAGACACAGCAAACCGGCCAGCGCGCCTCGCAGCGCGCGACGCGATCCGGTCCACCCCGCATGGCGGGCGGCCGGGCACGCGACATTCACTCGATGCGCTCCAGAACTCCCAAGGTCGCAGCAGCCTGATTCATCGTGTAGAAATGAAGGGCAGGTGCGCCGCCGTCTCGCAGTCGCACGCACAGGTCGGTGACGACATCGAGTCCGAACGCCTTGATCGACGCCGTATCGTCGCCAAAACCCTGCAGCCGAAGACGAATCCAGCGAGGAATCTCAGCGCCACAGGCGTCCGAGAAACGCATGAGTTGGGTCGAGTTAGTGATCGGCATGACGCCCGGCACGACAGGCACGTCGAGCTTCAACTTGCGGGCTTCATCCACGAAGCGGAAGTAGGCCTCGGCACTGAAAAAATACTGCGTGATGGCCGAATCGGCGCCCGCTTCGACCTTGGCCGCATAAGCCCGCAAGTCGGCCTCGGGCGAGCGCGATTGCGGGTGCACTTCAGGGTAGCAAGCGACCTCGATATGAAAGTCGCGACCTGTCTCTTCGCGAATGAACGAGACCAGATCGCTTGCGTACAAAAACTCGCCGCCAACGCCGTAGCCGCTGGGCAAATCGCCGCGCAATGCGACCAGCCGCTTGACGCCCATCGCCTTGAGTTCGGCCAACTGCATGCGCACGGTTGCCTTGGTCGAACCGATGCACGAAAAGTGGCTCGCCGCATCCACGCCCTCGCCCAGAATTTCACGCACCGTGTTGAAGGTGCCGTCGTGCGTCGAGCCTCCGGCGCCATACGTCACCGAGCAGAATTCGGGCTTTCGCGTGTAGAGCTGCTGCCGGACTGCACGCAGCTTGGTCGCGCCCTCGACCGTCTTCGGCGGAAAAAATTCAAAGCTGAGCGGAAGGCGCATCGCCGGCTCCTGGAGCGCCGTCCGCGCGAACGGCGTGAATGAAAAACTCATGGTTGCCATCGCCGCCGACGATCGGACTGTCGAACCACTGCACAACACGCAGTCCCAGCGCAGCGCAGGCTTCGCGCAAGCGTGCCTCCACGATCGGGTACATCGCCGCATCGCGCACGATGCCGCCCTTGCCGACCTGGCCCGGCTGCAGTTCGAACTGCGGCTTGACCAGCATCAGCATGCGGCCATCGGCTGCTAGAAAAGGCACCACCGCCGGCAACACCAGCGTCAGCGAAATGAACGAGAGGTCACCCACGATCAGGTCGAAGCGCGGCTCGAATTCGATTTCCATCGTCTCGGGGTCGTCCTCGGCGTCGACACTCGAAGCGATCAGGTCGACCGCGGTCAGCGCTCGCGCATTGACCTTTTCGACCGCGATCACACGCTCGTCTTCGCGCAGCTTCGCGTGCAACTGGCCGTGACCGACGTCGACGCCGACCACCTTCGCCGCACCGTGCTGCAGCAGGCAATCGGTGAAGCCTCCGGTCGACTGGCCGATGTCGAGGCACTGCAGCCCCGTCGCATCGATGCCTGCGGTCTTCAAAGCCCCTTCGAGCTTGAGTCCTCCGCGCGAAACGTAGCGCGCTTCGGCGCCGTCGACCAGGTCGAGCTCGGCCGATTCAGGCAGGTCGTCGCGGTTCTTGGCCACGTCACGCCATGCGTCGCTGCTGCCCGCATCGCGCCAGCGCAAACCGCCCGCAATCAAGCGAACGGCCTGCGATCGAGACGCGGCCATGCCGCGCTCCACCAACAATTGATCAGCGCGCATGCGCTATCAATAGCGGTAGGTGTCAGGCTTGTAAGGGCCGTTTTTATCGACACCGATGTAGGCCGCTTGCGCTGGCGTCAGTTCGGTCAGCATGGCGCCGACCTTCTTCAGGTGCAGGCGCGCGACCTTCTCATCGAGGTGCTTGGGCAGCACGTAGACCTTGCCGGCTTCATACGCGTCGGGCTTGGTGAAAAGCTCGATCTGCGCGATGACCTGGTTGGCGAACGACGACGACATCACGAAGCTCGGGTGGCCCGTGCCGCAGCCCAGGTTCACCAGGCGACCCTTGGCCAGCAAAATGATCTTCTTGCCGTCCGGGAAGGTGATGTGGTCGACTTGCGGCTTGATCTCTTCCCACTCGTACTTCTCGATCGACACGACATCGATTTCGTTGTCGAAGTGACCGATGTTGCAAACGATGGCCTGGTCTTTCATGGCGACCATGTGGTCGTGCGTGATGACGGACAGGTTGCCGGTCGCCGACACGAAGATATCCGCCTTGTCGGCAGCGTATTCCATGGTCACAACCTTGTAGCCTTCCATTGCAGCCTGGAGCGCATTGATCGGATCGACCTCGGTGACCCATACCTGCGCCGACAGGGCGCGCAGCGCTTGTGCCGAGCCCTTGCCCACGTCGCCGTAGCCCACCACGACCGCCACCTTGCCGGCGATCATCACATCGGTCGCGCGCTTGATGGCGTCGACCAGAGATTCACGGCAGCCGTACAGGTTGTCGAACTTGCTCTTGGTGACTGAATCGTTCACGTTGATGGCGCGAAACTGCAGCGTGCCGTTCGCCGACATCTCGTTCAGGCGATGAACGCCCGTGGTCGTTTCTTCGGTCACGCCGATGATCTCGGCGGCTTTGCGGGTGTACCAGGTACTGTCGACAGCGATCTTGGCCTTGATCGCGGCGTACAGGATGCGCTCTTCTTCGCTGGTCGGGTTCGCGAGAACGCCCAGGTCTTTTTCAGCGCGCTGGCCCAGATGCATCAGCAACGTGGCGTCGCCGCCGTCGTCCAGGATCATGTTGGGGCCTTCGCCCTTAGAGCCCTTGGGTCCGAAGTCGAAGATGGCGTGGGTGTAGTCCCAGTAGTCGGTCAGCGTCTCGCCCTTGACGGCGAAAACCGGCGTGCCGGCGGCTGCGATGGCAGCGGCTGCGTGGTCTTGCGTCGAGAAGATGTTGCACGATGCCCAGCGGACGTCGGCACCGAGGGCTTGCAGCGTTTCGATCAGCACCGCGGTCTGAATCGTCATGTGGATCGAGCCGGTGATGCGCGCGCCCTTGAGCGGGTGCGACTTCGCGAACTCGGAGCGAATGGCCATCAGGCCCGGCATTTCGGTCTCCGCGATGCGGATTTCCTTGCGGCCCCAAGCGGCCAGCGTGATGTCGGCGATGGCCTGATCGGTCAATTTGAGAGGGATTGCGACGGCGGATGCGGATTCGAGAACAGCGCTCATGAGAACTCCAAAGCAAGTTTGAGAATTGCCGCCGCGCTCGGGAAGGTAGACCTGTAGATCGACTCACCGCGAGAACAGCGGTTGAGCGTGGTTGCGATGTGGTCCGAGCCTCACGCCTGATGGCGCTGCAACGCTCCTCGGAACGACGGATTTTAGCGCAGACGCCCGATTGCGTGCGTCACCGCCCGGAAGGGTCGGCGTTACCGCCGACAAGCCGAAATTCTCAGGTCGCATTAGGCTCTGGCGATGATCCAACCCCCCACCTCTTCCTTCCGCACGCTTTCACCGCTTGCCTCCCTCCTTCTGACTTCGGCGTCGTTGTTCGCTCTCGGGACGCTTCCCGTCACAGCTGCCGCTCAAAGCCCGGCGGCGGCACCTGCTGCGGCGCCGACAGTGCGCATTCGCGGCACCGTCGTCTACGCAGACCAGAAGCAGGTCATCGTCAAAGACCGTGGCGGCGAAGTCGTTTCGCTGGCACGGGTCGCCGACATGCCGATCTCCGAGGTCTACCGAATCCAGCTGAGCGACATCAAGCAAGGGAGCTTCATCGGCACGGCAGCGATGCCGCAGGCGGACGGCACGCAAAAAGCGCTCGAAGTGCTGGTGTTCCCTGAAGCAGCGCGTGGCACCGGCGAAGGCCATTTCCCATGGGACTTGCAGCCGCAGAGCACCATGACCAATGCGACGGTGGCCGACCTCGCCGCGGCGCCGAAGAACGTGCGCGGCGGCCAGCAGTTGAAGCTCAGCTACAAGGGCGGTGAAAAGACGCTCATCGTTCCGCCGAACGTGCCCGTCGTGACCTTTAAGCCCGTAACCGACGCCCTGCTGGTCCCCGGCGCGAAAGTGCTGATCAACGCGCAAGAGCGCAACGGCACCCCGACGGCACTGCGCGTGCTGGCCGGCCGCAACGGCTTCACGCCGCCGATGTAATCCAAGGGAAATCCCGGAAGTAAATTGGCGAAGAGAACCGCCGCAGCCGCGCCGCTGCGGCGTATCGTGGCAACGGATTTCCGCATCGACAGGCGCGGCGTCCGCCTTCCTCAAACCTCAGGAGACTCCCATGGCCACCGCCAAGAAAGCTGCCGCCCAGCCCACCGCTTCGCAGGGCAACACCAAAATCCCCAGCCCGGCCGACATGCTCAAGGGCATGGCCGAGCGTCTGCAGAGCGTCAACCTGACCGGCGCCGGCAGCAAGCTGCTCGACAGCGGTCGCAAGGACCTTCAGGCCGTGATGCAGGCCAACGAAAAGTCGTACAAGGGCCTGCAGACGGTGGTGCAGCGTCAGACCGAGATGATCAAGAGCGCGATTGCCGAATGGCAGTCCGCAGCCAAGGCGGCCCCAGGCAAAGACCCGAAAGAAAATCTTGCCAAGCTCGACGAACTGGGTCGCGCGTCGTTCCAGCGTGCCATCGACGACATCAAGGAGCTGGCCGACCTGGCGGCCAAGTCGCAGAAGGACGCTTTCGAAGTCGTGCGCCAGCGGGTGCAGGACAACGTCGACGAAGTGACCAAGCTGCTGCAGCGCAAGTGAGAGGGCTGCCGGCGCGCTCGACGCGACCGGCATGACTACGGCTTTGTGGCGTCGCGCTAGCCCCGTGCGGGAGAAGCCAGGAGCGCATCCGTAAAATCGGGCAATCCCCCCGCAGATTGCCCACTTTGTCTTTCGCCTCCGAAACCCGTCGCCGTCGCACTTTCGCGATCATCTCCCACCCAGACGCCGGCAAGACCACGCTCACTGAAAAGCTCTTGCTGTTCTCAGGTGCGATCCAGATTGCCGGTTCGGTCAAGGCGCGCAAGGCCACGCGGCACGCCACCTCCGACTGGATGGAGATCGAAAAGCAGCGCGGCATTTCGGTGGCCTCATCGGTCATGCAGATGCTGTACCGCGACCACGTCATCAACCTGCTCGACACGCCCGGCCACAAGGACTTTTCAGAAGACACCTACCGCGTGCTGACCGCCGTCGACTCGGCTTTGATGGTGATCGATGCGGCCAACGGCGTCGAAGCCCAGACGCGCCGCCTGATCGAAGTCTGCCGGCAGCGCGACACGCCCATCATCACGTTCGTCAACAAGATGGACCGCGAAGTGCGCGAGCCGCTTGACATCATGGACGAGATCGAACGCGAGCTCGGCATGCCCTGCGTGCCGATGACCTGGCCGGTCGGCCAGGGCAAATCCTTCGGCGGCATCATGAATCTGCGCACCCAGACCATGACGGTGTTCGACTCCGGCAAGGAGCGACTGCCGCAGGAGTTCGAAACCATTCGCCTCGACAACCGCGCCGAGCTCATCAAGCGCTTCGGCAGCGAGTTCGAATCTGCCGAGCAGAGCATGGAACTGGCAGCCGGTGCCTCGCCGACGTGGGATCGCGAAGCCTTTCTCGCGGGCAAGCAGACGCCGGTGTTCTTCGGCTCTGGCGTCAACAATTTTGGCGTGATGGAAGTGCTCGATGCGTTGGTCGATCTGGCGCCGCCGCCGCAGTCGCGCACCAGCACCACGCTGGTCAATCGCCAGCCTGTGGTGAAGGAAGTGCAGCCGGAAGACAAGGACTTCGCCGGCGTCGTGTTCAAAGTCCAGGCCAACATGGATCCATCGCACCGAGACCGCATCGCCTTCGTGCGCATGGCCTCGGGCAAGTACACGCCGGGCATGAAGCTGAAGGTGCAGCGCACGTCGAAAGAACTGCGGCCGACCAGCGTCGTCACCTTCATGAGCCAGCGCCGCGAGGCGGTCGAAGAGGCCTATGCCGGCGACATCGTTGGCTTCACCACGCATGGCGGCGTGCAGCTCGGTGACACCATCACCGATGGCGCCAACCTGATGTTCACCGGCCTGCCCTTCTTTGCGCCCGAACTCTTCATGACGGTGATCCTGAAGAACCCGCTGCGTACCAAGCAGCTTCAACAAGGCTTGGCGCAGCTCGGAGAAGAAGGTGCGATCCAGGTGTTCCGCCCCGAGATCGGCGGGCCGATGTTGCTCGGCGCTGTCGGCCAGCTGCAGTTCGAAGTGGTGCAGCACCGGCTGAAGGGCGAGTACGACGTCGACGTACGGCTCGAAGGTTGCCAGTACACCGGCGCCCGCTGGATCACTGCCGACACGCCGGCGGAACTTAAAGACTTCGTCAACGCCTACCCGGCACGCATGGCGCTCGACGCGGCCAACACGCTTGCGTACCTGTGCACGTCGCCGTACGACGTGCGGCTCGCGCAGGAACGCTTCCCCAAGGTCCACTTTCATCCGTTGCGCGAGCACGCCGGGCTGGCGCTGCAAAGCGCCGGCTGAAGCTGGCGCAGGCCGCCATGCTGCCGTTGGCGCGATGGTCGTGGAACGCCCGGCGCGGCCTGCTGGGTGTTTTGACCGACATCGACGACACGCTCACCACCGACGGCGCCATCACGCCCGACGCCTTGCAGGCGCTGCTCGACCTGAAGGCCGCCAGCCTGCAGGTCGTCGCCATCACCGGTCGCCCGGTCGGCTGGAGCGAGCCCTTCGCGGCTGCATGGCCGGTCGATGCGATCGTTGCCGAGAACGGTGCGGTGGCGCTGATTGCCGACCACGCGGGCGTGTTGAGCAAGCGCCACCAACAAGACGTCGCCACGCGCGCCGTCAACTTCACGCGCATGCAAGGCGTGCTGGCGCGCATCGAGCACGAGATCCCCGGCGCGCAGCGCGCCACCGACTCACCGGGCCGCGAGACCGACATCGCGATTGACCACAGCGAGTTCACGCGATTGAGCGAGACGCAGATCGCCGCCGTGGTCGCGCTGATGCGCAGCGAAGGCCTGCACGCGACGGTCAGCAGCATCCACATCAACGGCTGGTACGGTAACCACAACAAGCTGGTCGGCGCGCGCTGGATCGTGCGGGAGCTATGGGGCCGCGCGCTGGACCCAGAGATAAGCCGCTGGGCCTACGTCGGCGATTCGACCAACGACCAACTGATGTTTGACGCCTTTGCGAACAGCATCGGCGTGGCCAATGTGCAGCGCTTCGTGCCCAAGCTGACGCACCTGCCGCGCTACATCACGCAGGGAGAACGTGGGGCGGGGTTTGCCGAAGTCGCGCGGGCGGTGCTGGAGAGTCGGGTCGTGCGCTGAGGTTCGGACTTGGCCACGCATGGGGCCGAGTGGATCGGCCAAGCCAGGGCTTGTTGAGCGCACCCCGGCTTTGGCGTTCATGCAACGTCGCCCTGCAGGATCGCGGTGAGCGCCAGATTGACGTAGTAGTTGCTGCGACCGATCTTCTGCTTTTGCACGAACCCGCCCTCGGCCAGTGCGTCCAGGTACTTGGTCGCGGTCAGGCGTGACAGCTGCAAGTCGCGTTGGATGAAATCGATCTTGGTATACGGGTGCATGAACAGGTTGTTGATCAAATCCTGGCTGTAGAACTTGTAGCCTGCGCGGATGCGTTGCTTGTAGTCTGCCAATGCGGCCTTGATCGCGTTGATGGTCCCGATGGTCTGCGCCGCCGTCTGTTGCACCGCCTCCAGCAGGTAAAGCACCCATTCTTCCCAGCGGTTTTCGGTGCGCACTGTTTGCAACAAGCGGTAGTAGTCGGCCTTGTTGCGCATGATGTAGCTGCTCAGGTAGAGCACCGGGCTATCGAGCAGCCCCTCCTTGACCAGGTAGAGCACGTTGACGATGCGCCCGGTGCGGCCGTTGCCGTCGTAGAAGGGGTGAATGCTCTCGAACTGATGATGGATCAGCGCCATCTTGATCAGGGGATCGACAGCAAACAAGTCGGGCTCGTTGATGAAGCGCTCCAACCCACGCATCAGCGCGACGATCTCGGCCGGGTCTTGCGGCGGCGTGTAGACGGTGCGGCCGGCGCCATCTCTCAGGGCCGTGCCCGGCAGCTTGCGAAAACCGGCGTTGTTGCGCTCCAGTTCCGATTGGATCTCGACGATCTGATTGGAGGTGATCAACCCGCTGCTGCGCACCAGATCGAAGCCGATTCGTAGCGCCTGGCGATAGCGCAGCACTTCCTTGGCGGCCGGGTTGGCAAAGGCCTCGGGCAGCACATCGTCCTTGAACAGTTCATCGTGCGTCGTGATGATGTTCTCGATCTCGGAACTGGCTTTGGCTTCCTGCAGGCCCAGCGTGTTGATCAGAATATCTTGATTCGGGATCGCCGCCGCGATGCCTTTGAGTTCGGCCAGTTGCCGGCTCGCGCTGGCGAGCTTTTTCAGGATTGCCGGCGTGTCAAAACGCCCGGCATCGAGCTGCTCAAGGGGCGGGAGGCTGTGCATCAGACTGGATTAAAGTTTTCTTGCATGTTATCTCCAACATGCATAGAAAACTTGAATTTCTATACACGTTGGCGCCGACGTGTTTAAAGAACGGCTAAAGTTATGCACGTAACGCCCCCCCTACTGCCCCTTCGCCAGCCCCAGTTTCTCGATCAAGACCTTCTCCCGCGCCATCGTGTCCTGCGCAAATTGGGTGTACCGGGCCGAGGACATGAGGGAGACTCCTTGACTGGGCCCAAATTGGACCGAGCCAGCTTCCGGCCAGCAATCGGGAAGTCCCGCCCGCGACGTGCGCACCCTGATGCGCAGCGGCAGGTACGCCGCCGGCGCAAACCCCTCCAGCGCAGCGCCACCCAACGCGCCTATGCCCGCGCCAGCACAGGCGCCAGCGCCACGCCGGTGTGCGTGCCCAAACGCACCACTTCTTCCGGCGGTGCCGCCGCCACGACGCGACCACCAGCGTTACCACCTTCAGGCCCAAGGTCGATCACCCAGTCGGCCTCGGCGACGACATCCAGATCGTGCTCGATCACCACCACGCTATGCCCGCCGTTCACCAGCCGGTGCAGCACATGGATCAGCTTCTCGACATCGGCCATGTGCAGCCCGACGGTCGGCTCGTCCAGCACGTACAACGTGTGCGGCGCCTTCTGACCGCGCCGCGTGATGTCGTCGCGCACCTTGCTCAGCTCGGTCACCAGCTTGATGCGCTGCGCCTCGCCGCCGCTCAGCGTCGGAGACGGCTGGCCCAACGTCAGGTAGCCGAGCCCCACGTCTTTCAGCAACTGCATTGGATGGCTGATGTTCGGCATGGCCGCGAAGAATTCGACGGCATCGTCGACCTCCATCTGCAGCACTTCGCCGATGCTCTTGCCGCGCCAGCTCACCGCAAGCGTCTCGGGATTGAAGCGGGCGCCGTGACACACCTCGCACGGCACCTTCACGTCGGGCAAAAAGCTCATCTCGATGGTGCGCACACCAGCACCGTCGCATCCAGCGCAGCGGCCTTCGCCGGTGTTGAAGCTGAAGCGCGCCGGACCGTAGCCGCGGGCCTTGGCTTCCAGCGTGTCGGCGAACAGCTTCCGGATGGTGTCCCAGAAACCGATGTAGGTGGCAGGGCAGCTGCGCGGCGTTTTGCCGATCGGCGTCTGATCGACTTCGAGCACGCGGTCGATGGTTTCGTAGCCCTCGACCGCGCTGCAGCCGGCCCATCTGGCGCGCTTGCCTGCGGCATCGTTATCGCGGCCGGCCTTGGTCATTCGCTGCACCACGATCGCATACACGTTGGCCAGCAGCACGTCGCGCGCCAGCGTCGACTTGCCCGAGCCGCTGACGCCGGTGACCGCCACCAATCGATGCAACGGCAGCGACGCCGTCACCTCCTGCAGGTTGTGCAGATTGGCACCGCGCACCGTCAACCAGCCGGGGGCACCCACTTCGGGCGCCGGCACCGGACGGCGCTCCTGCAGCGGATGCTTGATGGCATTGCGCAGATAGCGGCCAGTCTGCGAATCAGCCGCGGCCTCGATGTCGGCGACCGAGCCCTCGGCAACCAATCGCCCACCGCGCTTGCCCGCGCTCGGGCCGATGTCGATGATGTGGTCGGCGCGCCGGATGGTGTCTTCGTCGTGCTCGACCACCACCAGCGTGTTGCCTTTTTCGCCGAGCTTGTGCAGCGCGTCGAGAAGGATCTGGTTGTCGCGTGCATGCAGGCCGATGGTCGGCTCATCGAGTACATAGCAGACGCCCTGCAGGTTGCTGCCAAGTTGCGCCGCCAGGCGAATGCGCTGTGCCTCGCCGCCGCTCAATGTGGGCGCGCCACGGTCGAGCGTGAGGTAGCCGAGTCCGACTTCCTTGAGGAACTCGAGGCGGCTCTTGATCTCCGGCACCAGGTCACGCGCGATCTCCGCTTCGCGCCCCACCAGCTGCAGTGTTTCGAACCACTCGCGCACTTCGATCACGCTCATGCGCGCGAGTTGCGTGATGCCGATCCCACCGATGCCGAACGGGTTCACGGCGCCTGTGGCCGGTGCGTCGGGCGCGGCTCCGAACAGCACGGCGCGCGCGATCGCATTCAGACGTGTGCCTTCGCAGGTCGGGCAGGCCACGTCACCGACGTCTTCGGCCTCCGGCTCCGCAAAGGTTTGCTCGCGGCCCTTCTGGTCGGCGCCGAGCACCGAGTCGTCGAACACCTTGCGCTGGTCCTTGTTCAGCTTGACACCGGTGCCGACGCAATCGGGGCACCAGCCGTGCTTGCTGTTGTACGAGAAGAGCCGCGGATCGAGTTCGGTGTAGCTGGTGCTGCAGATCGGGCAGGCCCGCAACGTAGAGAACACATGCACGTGGCCGATGCCATGGGTCGGCGCGTTGGCCATCATCGCGGCGCGCAGGCCGGTGAGTTCGCTCAACACATGCACCACGCCCTTGCCGTGCTCCAGCGCGCGGCGCAGCGCGTCGCGCAACTCGGCTTCGTTCTCCGGCAGCACATCGAGACTCGCCACCGGCAGTTCGATGCTGTGCTCCTTGAAACGGTCGATCCGCGGGAAACCGGTCGTCGGCAAGAACCCACCGTCGACACGCAGGTGCGTGAAGCCGCGCGGCCGGGCCCAATCGGCCAGTTCTGTGTACACGCCCTTGCGGTTGCTCACCAGCGGCGCGAGCAGGCCGATGTGCTGGCCGCGAAAGTTCTTGAGCAGTTGCGCCGCGATGCTGTCGGGCGTTTGCGGCTGCACGGCTGCACCGTCGTTGACGCAGTGCTGGATACCGAGCTTGACGTACAGCAGCCGCAAAAAGTGCCATACCTCGGTGGTGGTACCGACCGTGCTCTTGCGGCCGCCACGCGACAGGCGCTGCTCGATCGCCACCGTGGGTGGAATGCCATATACCGCGTCGACCTCGGGCCGACCGGCCGGTTGCACGATGCTGCGCGCATACGCGTTGAGCGATTCGAGGTAACGGCGCTGCCCTTCGTTGAAGAGAATGTCGAAAGCAAGCGTTGACTTGCCAGAGCCGCTGACGCCGGTGACCACGCTGAACTTGCCGCGCGGAATGTCGACGGAAAGATTCTTCAGGTTGTGCTCGCGCGCATTCACGATCTGGATCGCGTTGCTGCCCGGCGCCTTGGCTTTCGTCTTGCCCGAATAGCGGCGCGCATTGCGCTCGGCCACCTTGTAGGCGTCGGGACCGATCGCCAGTTCATAGTCGGCCAATGCTGCGCCGGTGAGCGATGCGCGGTCTTCGCGCAAGGCCTCGGGCGTGCCGGTCGCGACCACTTGCCCACCGCCCTCGCCGCCTTCGGGGCCGAGGTCGATCAACCAGTCGCTGGCGCGGATCACGTCCAGGTTGTGCTCGATCACGACCAGCGAATGGCCGGCGTCGAGCAGCTTGCGCAAGGCTCGCATCAGCCGCGCGATGTCGTCGAAGTGCAGGCCGGTGGTCGGCTCGTCGAACAAAAACAGCGTTCCCTTGCGCGCGACCGCCTGCTTGCTCGACGTCGCGCTCTTGGCAGCTTCGGCCAGGAAGCCGGCGAGCTTGAGCCGCTGCGCTTCGCCGCCCGACAAGGTCGGCACCGGTTGGCCGAGCTTCACGTAGTCGAGCCCCACGTCGATGATGGGTTGCAGCACGCGCAGCACTTCGCGGTCGACTGCGAACACGGTGGCCGCCTCGGCGACGGTCAGGTCGAGCACGTCGGCGACGTTGTAGTTCTTGCCGCCGCGCTCGATGGTCACCTCAAGGATCTCGGGTCGGTAACGCTTGCCATCGCAGTCCGGGCAACGCAGGTACACGTCCGACAGGAACTGCATCTCGACGTGCTCGAAGCCCGAGCCGCCGCAGGTCGGGCAGCGCCCGTCGCCTGAGTTGGAGCTGAACTTGCTGGCCGTGTAGCCACGCTGGCGCGACAACGCCGCCGTCGCGAAGATCTCGCGGATGGCATCCCACGCGCCGACATAGCTCGCAGGGTTGGAGCGCGCGGTCTTGCCGATGGGCGATTGATCGACGAAGACCGCGTCGCTCAGGTAGTCCGCACCGAGCATGCGGTCGAACGCCCCCGGCGATTCGGTCGTCTTGCCGAAGTACCGCATCAACGCGGGCGCCAGCACGTCCTGCACCAGCGTCGATTTGCCCGAACCGCTGACGCCGGTGATGCACACCAGCCGCTGCAACGGCAGCTCGACTGTGATGCTCTGCAGGTTGTGCTCGCGCACACCTTCAAGGATGAGCCGGTGCGTGTTCTCGCTCACCAGTCGCTTGAAGCCCATGCCGATCTTCTTGCGACCGCCGAGGTAGTTGCCGGTCAGCGTGTCGGCATCACGCAGCTGGTCGGTGGTGCCGTCGAACACGATCTGCCCGCCGCGGATGCCAGGGCCGGGCCCCATGTCGATCACGCGATCGGCCGCGAGCATGACGGCCGGATCGTGCTCGACCACCACCAGCGTGTTGCCCGCGTCGCGCAGCCGCAGCATGGCTTCGGTGATGCGGTTCATGTCGCGCGGGTGCAGGCCGATGCTGGGCTCGTCGAGCACGAACAGCGTATTGACCAGCGAGGTGCCGAGCGCCGTCGTGAGGTTGATGCGCTGCACCTCGCCGCCGCTCAGCGTGCGGCTCTGTCGATCGAGCGTGAGGTAACCGATGCCGACGTCGTGCAGGTAGCGCAGGCGGGTGGTGATTTCTTCGAAGAGGAGTTTGAGGGCCTGGGCATCACCGTGGCTTGCTCCTTCACCCTCTGGGGGAAGGTTGGCGAGGGGGCGTTCGGCCGAGGGCTGCTGCCCATCGAAAAACCGCCGCAGCCGCTCGATCGACAGCATCATCAGATCGTGCAGGCACAGCCCCGGCAGCGACTCGAGCTGCGCGCGCGACCACTTCACGCCCCTCGGCATGAAGCGCTTTTCGGGCGGCAGCTCGGCATCGGCATCGGCCTTGCTACCGATGCGCCACAACAGGCTGTCGAGCTTCAGCCGGGCGCCGGCGCACGTCGGGCATTGCGTGTAGCTGCGGTACTTCGACAACAAGACGCGGATGTGCATCTTGTAGGCCTTGCTTTCCAGATAGGCGAAGAAACGCTTGACGCCGAACCACTGCTGGTTCCACTTGCCCTTCCAGTTGGGCGAGCCTTCGATGACCCATTGCTTCTGCTCGTCGGTCAGTTTGTTCCACGGCGTGTCGCGCGGAATGCCGGCGGCTTCGGCGTGGCGCATCAGATCGTCCTGAGCCTCCTTCCACGCGGGCGTCTGGATAGTCTTGATCGCACCCGCGCGCAGCGTCAGCCGGTCGTTCGGAATGACCAGCCCGAGGTCGACGCCGATCACTCGGCCGAACCCGCGGCAGGTTTCGCAGGCGCCCACCGCAGAGTTGAACGAGAACATCGACGGGATCGGGTCGGTGTAACGAATGTCGCTCTCGGGGCAATGCAGGCCGGTGGAGAACTTCCAGATCTCTTGCGCCGGCTCGGGAACGACAGCGCCGTCGACGACGCCCTCTGCCGCGAGGACGGGCGCGGGCAGCGATGCATAAACCGTCAGCCGCCCAGCACCGCGTTTGAGCGCAGTCTCGATGGCTTCCAGCACGCGTGCCCGTTCGGCACCGGCGATGCGAAAGCGGTCGGCCACCACGTCGAGCACCTTGCGCGGGCCGGTCGGCGTCGCCACTTCACGCTCGGCCTGCACGCGGGTGAACCCGCTGGCCGAGAGCCATTGCGTCACTTCTTCGGTACTGGTCGCCGCCGGCAGTTCGACCGGGAACGTCAGCACCACGCGCGGGTCTCCAGCGGCGGCCGCGCGCACGGCCAACGCGGTGTAGATGGAGTCGGGCGAATCGTGCCGCACCGGCAACGAGGTCTCGCGGTCGAACAACTGCGACGCGCGCGCGTAGAGCAGCTTCAGGTGATCGTTCAGCTCGGTCATGGTGCCGACCGTCGAGCGCGACGACCGCACCGGGTTGGTCTGGTCGATGGCGATGGCGGGCGGCACGCCCTCCACCTTGTCGACCGCCGGCTTGTCCATGCGGTCGAGGAACTGGCGCGCGTAGGCAGAGAAGGTCTCGACGTAGCGGCGCTGCCCTTCTGCATAGAGCGTGTCGAACACCAGGCTCGACTTGCCCGAACCGCTGGGGCCGGTGACCACCGTCATCTCACCCGTGTGGATGTCGATGTCGATGTTCTGGAGATTGTGCTGGCGTGCGCCGCGGATGCGAATGGAGCCCTGTGTCATTGCTTGCCTGGAGGTGGGGCAAACATTATGGGCAGCGTGCCGTGGCAGCGCCGTGGCAGGGTCTTGCGCGCACCCCTGTCAGCCGCCACGCCATGAAAAAAGCCCCGCGGCCTTGTGGCTCGCGGGGCTTTTTGGGTTGCGACGAGTTAGTCGTTCGCGTAAATGTCGACGTCTTTCGTCTCGCGGACGAAGATCACGCCGATGACCAGCGTCACAAGCGCGATCACGATGGGATACCAGAGCCCGTTGTACATGTTGCCGGTCTGCGCCACGATGGCCAGCGCGGTAGCCGGCAGCAGGCCGCCGAACCAGCCGTTGCCGATGTGGTACGGCAGGCTCATCGAGGTGTAGCGGATGCGGGTCGGGAACATCTCCACCAGCATGGCAGCGATCGGGCCGTAAACCATCGTCACGTAGATCACCAGGATGGTGAGCAGCAGCACGATCATCGGCTTGTTCATCTTTTCGGGGTCGGCCTTGGTCGGGTAGCCATGCTCCTTCAATGCAGCGCCGATGGCGGCCTTGAAGTCGGCGTCCTTCTTCTTGGCTTCGTCGGCCGGCAGGCCCTTGCTGGCGTAAGACTCGATGACCTTGTCGCCGATCGAGATCTTGGCCGTGCCGGTGCCCTCAGCCGTGTCGTAGCTCACCGAGCGCGTGGCCAGCACCTGCTTGGCGATGTCGCACGAACTGGTGAACTTGGCCGTACCGGTCGGGTTGAACTGGAACGAGCATTCGCTCGGGTCCGCGGTCACGACAACCTTCGATGCGGCTTGCGCCTTCGCCAGATCCGGGTTGGCCGCTTCGGTCAGCATGCGGAAGATCGGGAAGTACGTCACCGCAGCGATCAGCAGGCCGGCCATGATGATGGGCTTGCGGCCGATCCGGTCGGACAACGAACCGAAGATCAGGAAGAAAGGCGTGCCGATCAAGAGGGACAGTGCCACCAGCACGTTGGTCGTCGCACCGTCGACCTGCAGCGAGCCGGTCAAAAAGAACTGCGTGTAGAACTGGCCGGTGTACCAGACGACCGCCTGGCCCATGGTCAGACCGACGAGCGCCAGGATGACGATCTTCAGGTTCTTCCATTCGCCGAACGATTCCGACAGAGGCGCCTTCGAGGTCTTGCCCTCGGCCTTCATCTTCTGGAACGCCGGCGATTCGGACAGCGACAGGCGAATCCACACCGACACCGCCAACAGAAGCACCGACACCAGGAACGGAATGCGCCAGCCCCAGGCAGCGAATTCGGGCTCGCCGAGCAGGGTACGCACGCCCAGGATGACCAGCAGCGACAGGAACAGTCCCAGCGTGGCCGTGGTTTGAATCCACGATGTGTAGGCACCCCGCTTGCCGTGCGGCGCGTGTTCGGCCACATACGTCGCAGCACCGCCGTACTCACCGCCGAGCGCAAGGCCCTGCAGCATGCGAAGCGCGATCAGGATGATCGGCGCGGCAACGCCGATGGTGCCGTAGCTGGGCAGCAGGCCGACGACGAAAGTCGACAGGCCCATGATCAAAATGGTGATCAGGAAGGTGTACTTGCGGCCGATCATGTCGCCCAGCCGGCCGAACACGATGGCGCCGAACGGACGCACCAGGAAACCGGCTGCAAAGGCAAGCAGCGAGAAGATGACTTGCGAGTTGGGGTCGAGATTCGAGAAGAACTGGCGACCGATGATGGCGGCCAATGTTCCGTACAGATAAAAGTCGTACCACTCGAACACCGTGCCAAGGGACGAGGCGAAGATCACCTTGCGTTCCTCGGGAGTCATGGGCCGGGGGGCCGGATGCGGAACCCCCTTCGAATCCAGTGTGGCTGCCATTGCGTCGTCTCCTGTTTGAAATTCGGATGCGGCCTCGTCACGAGACCGCACCGCATTCTTGAAGCGACGACTGACCCGAGACTTTCACCAAACTGAACCGACGCTGACAGTTCGAGGGGAAACCCGCGGGGTCGGTTTCAGGATGCAAGAAAACCCGCCTCGGCGGCGTCCTTCACGCTTTTATTTCGCGCGGACGATCCCGGGCCGGTCGGCCGCATCGCGCCATGCCGCGCTGTCGAACCAGGGGTCGCCCTCGACCATCGCGCGCAGCATCGGCAAGCTGTCGAAGCCCCACACCGCCTGACCCTCGACCGAGTACGCGGGCACGCCGAACACACCGGCAGTCGCCGCCTCTTCGGTATTGGCACGCAACTGAACCTTGGCCTCCTCGCCTCTGCTGTCTCGCACCAGCGTCAGCCGCGATGCCAATGAGGCCAGGCGTACCGGGTCCGCCGCATCGCCACCACCGCGCCACACGTCATGAAAAATCGTCTCTGCCACATAGCGGCTGATCTCGCCCGTGTGCGTCGTTGCCAGCGCGAGCCGCAGGTGCGGCAGCGGGTTGTACGGATGGCTGGCCGGCATGTCGATGGGAATGCCGTTCGCGCGGCCGAGCCACAGTGCCTGCCGATAGACCCAGGCGCGCTTGGACGGAACGTCGGCAGGCGCCACATGACCGTGGTGCATGAACAGCGCGCCGAGCAGCAGCGGCTTGTAGCTGACGCTGTAGCTGAGCCCTTCGAGCGCGTCGGGCAGTCGCTCGAACGCCAGATAGGCATAGGGCGAAATAAAGTCGAGATAGAAAGTGATGTGCTTCATGTCGATGTCTTGTCCTTCTCGTTCTCTTTTGCTTTCACTTCTGCTTCTGCTTGCGTTCTCGTTCCCGAGGAGCGTTGATCGATGAGTCCCCACACGGCGCACTTCTCGACGTCGCTCATGTGCCGCCACCCAGCGATCTCGGGAAGGGTCCGAAAACATCCTTCGCAGAGGGCCGTTTCGGTCACCATGCGACAGACCGAAACGCAGGGCGAAGGCACGACCGGCTCAGGCAGCACTTCGCGTACTTTCATTGCGCAGGCGCCGCGACATCCACCGCCGTCACCTGCACCGTCACGTCGGCCACTGGTGCACCGGTGAAGCGCTCGATGTCTTGCGGTGCCAGTCGCACCACCGAATGCGGATGGCCCGCGGCCGCCCACACTTCGTCGAAGCGAAACAGTTCGCGATCGATCAACGTCACGGACGGCGTGGCATGCGCGAAAGGCGACACGCCGCCAATCGAGAAGCCGGTCTTCGCCTTCACGAAATCGGCATCGGCACGCCCGGTCTTGCCGACGATGGCATCGACCTTTTTCTCGTCCACCCGGCGATCGCCCGAGGTGATGATCAGCACTGCTGCACCGTCGCTTTTGCGCCGGAAGATGATGCTCTTCGCGATCTGTCCGACCGCGATGCCGAGTGCATCGGCCGCCTGTTGCGCGGTGCGTGCAGCGTCGTCGAGCATCTGTGGCGCGTGCGCGTGACCGGCGTCCTGCAGCACCCGCGCGACGCGCTGTACCGACTCGGGCAGCGCGTGCAGTTCAGAGCCGCACATCACGCTTCCCGCTTTGTCCGGATCGCCTTGGACGCCCGCGAATTCGGCTCTCGCCCCAGCGCCTGGCTGATGTACACGCCGGCATCGATGAGCTTGTCCAGATCGATGCCGGTATCGATGCCCATGCCCTGCAGCATGTAGACCACGTCTTCGGTCGCGACATTGCCGGTGGCGCCCTTGGCATACGGGCAACCGCCGAGTCCGGCCGACGAAGTGTCGAACTGCCACACGCCCATCTCCAGACTGGCCAGCGTGTTGCCGAGTGCCTGTCCATAGGTATCGTGAAAGTGCCCGGAGATGTCGTCGATGCCGTAGTGCTGCAGCGTCGCTTCGATGGCGCGCTGCACCTTCACCGGCGTGCCCACGCCGATGGTGTCGGCCACGCCGAGGTGCTGCACGCCGATGCCACGCATCAGCCCGGCCAGGCGGCCCACCGCTTCGGGCGCGACCTCGCCTTCATAAGGACAGCCGACGGTGCACGACATCGCGCCGCGCACATAGATGCCGTGCTCGCGGGCGGCCGCGACCACCGGCGCAAAGCGCTCGATGCTTTCGGCAATCGAGCAGTTGATGTTCTTCTGGCTGAAGGCTTCGCTGGCGGCGCCGAACACCACGATCTCGTCGGGCCACTCGTTGCGCGGCGCCGCGATGGCGGCCTCGAAGCCTTTCATGTTGGGCGTGAGCACCGAGTAGCGCACGCCGGCCTTGCGCTGGATGCCGTGCATCACCTCGGCGTTGTCGGCCATCTGCGGCACCCACTTCGGGCTGACGAAACTGGTGACCTCGATCTCGCGCACGCCGGCGTCTTGCAGGCGGTGCACGAGGCCGATCTTGACCTCGGCCGACACCGGGCTTTTTTCGTTCTGCAAGCCGTCGCGCGGGCCGACATCGACGATTTTTACTTTGAGGGGAAGCTTCATGGGGTCTCCTGGAAAAGTCAGTATCCGCGTTCGAGGTCGACCACGCCCGCCATCCCGTCAAAACCCGCACCCCCTTCGACGGCACGGATTTTCGAGACGATCTGCGCGATAGATTCTTCGCGCAACGTGCGCGCCGACGCATGGGGCGTCACGGTGATCTTCGGATGCCGCCAGAACGGATGGTCGGGCGGCAGCGGTTCGGTCTCGAACACGTCGAGCGTCGCGCCGTCGAGCTGCCCTGCGTCCAGCAGCGGGATCAGGTCGGATTCGACCAGATGCGCGCCGCGTGCCACGTTGATGACGTAGCCGCCCGGCGCGCCGCCGTTCAGCTTGGTCAACGTCTCGCGCCGCAGGATGCCGCGGGTGTCGGGCGTGACCGGCAGCAGGCACACCAGCACCCGGCTCTCCGCCAGAAATGCATCCAGACTTTGGTGCCCCGCGAAACTGCGGACGCCGGCGATGTCCTTGGGCGAGCGGCTCCAGCCGTTGACCGGAAAGTCGAATTGCGCCACGGCCTTGGCGACCCGCTCGCCCAGCACGCCGAGCCCCATGACGCCGACCGAAAATTGCGAGCGCAGACGCGGCGCCCGATAGCCCCAGCGGCCTTGCCGTGCATCGACCTCGTAGGCATCGAACTCCCGAAAGTGACGAATCAGCGCGTGGCAAACGTACTCCGCCATCTGCACCGCCATGCCTGCATCTTCGACTCGCACGATGCGCGTGTGCGGCGGCATCCTGAGTTTGAGCAGTGCATCGACGCCGGCCCCGATGTTGAAGAGGCCCCGCAAGCCGGGCTGCTCGTCGAGCATGCGCTGCGGCGGTGACCAGACCACGGCATGGTCCGCCGGCGGGGCGCCGGATTGCCAGACGGAAACGTGAGCCTCTGGAAATTCGTGTTGCAGGCCCGAGACCCAGGCGTCGGGTTTGAGATCGGTAAGGCAGACGGTGATGTGCATGATCAGGAAGCCTCTGGAGTGGCGATGCGCAGCAGCTCCGACCCTTCAGTCACCTGATCGCCCGGCGCATACAGCAGCTCTTCGACCGTGCCATCGGCCGGTGCCGCGATGGTGTGCTCCATCTTCATCGCTTCCATCACGGCCAACGGCTGCCCCTTGGTCACCTTGTCGCCAGCCTTCACGGCGAACGACACCACCTTGCCCGGCATCGGCGCGGTCAGCCGGCCGCCTTCGGCTTGCGTTTCGCCCGCATGCGCCAATCGGTCGATGGTGGTGATCTTGCTCGCGCCCTGCTGCGCGAAAACGTGTGCAGTGCCCTGGCTCTCGTAGACATTCAGCGTGTGGCGCCCGCCGTTGAATTCGACTTCGAACTCGCCGGTTGGAAACTGGCCGATGACCAGCGCGCCTTCGACGTCGCCGACTTTCAGCCAGAGACTGCCGTCGCGCTTGTATGTCACGAAGGCCGACGCGTCTTCACCCCGAAATTCGAAATCGAAGTGACGCGTGTATTCGCCCAGCGCACGCCAGCCATCGCGACGCGCAAACGGGTCGGGCATCTTCGACGGCCATTCGCCGATCAACGTGCGTGTGATGGCCGCAGCGGCCGCCAGCGGCAGGCCGAGCGGTTCACAGTCGAACAGCACAGCGCGTTCGCGCTCGATCAATGCGGTATCGAGCTTGGCGTTGGCGAACGAATCGGTCGCCAGCACACCGCGCAGGAACTGCACGTTGGTCGCCACGCCGACGATGTGCACCTGCGCCAGCGCTGCATCGAGACGCGCCAGTGCTTCGGCACGGTCCGCGCCATGAACGATGAGTTTGGCGATCATCGAGTCGTAGAACGGCGAGATCTCGCCGCCTTCGCGCACGCCGTCGTCGATGCGGACCGCGACACGCGGGTCGCTCAGCTTCGTTCTCTCGAATGCCGTCGCCTGCGGCTTGCGATAGACCAGCAGCTTGCCGGTCGCGGGCAGGAAATTGTTGTCCGGGTTCTCAGCGCAAATGCGCGCTTCGATGGCATGGCCATGGATCTTGAGTTCGCTCTGCTTCAACGGCAACGGCTCGCCCGACGCCACGCGCAGTTGCCACTCGACCAGGTCGAGGCCGGTGATGGCTTCGGTCACGGGATGCTCGACTTGCAGTCGCGTGTTCATCTCCATGAAGAAGAAGTTCATTTCGCCACCGTCTCTCTGCTCGACGATGAACTCGACTGTCCCCGCCCCGACGTACTTCACCGCCTTGGCAGCAGCGACCGCCGCCGCACCCATTTCCTTGCGCATCGCCTCGGTCATGCCGGGTGCCGGCGCTTCCTCGAGCACCTTCTGATGGCGCCGCTGCACCGAGCAGTCGCGCTCGAAAAGATAGACGCAATCGCCTTGCGTATCGCCGAACACCTGGATCTCGATGTGGCGCGGACGCTGCACGTATTTTTCGATCAATACCGCGTCGTCGCCGAAGCTGTTGATCGCCTCGCGCTGGCACGACGCCAGCGCAGTTGCAAAGTCTTCGCTCTTGTCGACCACCCGCATGCCCTTGCCGCCGCCGCCTGCGCTGGCCTTGATGAGCACCGGGTAGCCGATGCGATCGGCTTCGCGCTGCAGCAGCGCCGGGTTCTGGTCGTGGCCGTGGTAGCCAGGAACCAGCGGCACGCCGGCCTTTTCCATCAACTGCTTCGATGCAGCTTTGAGACCCATCGCCTTGATGGCCGAGGGCGGCGGCCCGATGAAGACGAGGCCCGCATCAGCGCAGGCCTGTGCGAATTCTTCGTTCTCGCTCAGGAAGCCGTAGCCCGGATGCACCGCTTCAGCACCCGTGGCCTTGGCTGCTTCGAGAATCTTTTCCCAGCGCAGATAGCTGTCTTTGGGCGCGCTGCCGCCGAGGTAAACCGACTCGTCGCAAGCGCGTACATGGTTGGCATGCGCGTCGGCATCGGAGTAGACGGCGACGGTGCGAATCGCCATGCGGCGCGCCGTCGCGGCGACACGGCAAGCGATCTCACCTCTGTTCGCGATCAGGATCTTTTTAAACATGAGGGCTGTCTTCCGAAGGTTTCTTGTTGAACTGGAAAGCGGAGGTCACGCCCGGGTCGGACTTGCCGCTGAAGATGCGCGCAACGCGGCCGAAGAGCGACCTGAGAAAGCGCCAGCTCTTGCGAATGAGCCACACGCTGCCGATGAGCACGATGACGAACAGCACGCCGAACACCAGCGGATGCGCGACGGCGAGCCACAGACCGGTCGGCACCGCAGCGTCTTCAACCAACGACGCGCCGACATTGCTGAACGGCTCGGGCGAAGTGTTGATGGCGGCGCGCGTGGTCGCCTTGGCGGCATGCGCGGTGGCCGCGAAGCCACCGCCGAGCAGGGCCGCGACCAGCGCCAGCGCCGCATGGTCGCCGCCAAACACACTGGCCGCCAAGGCCGCGCCGGCCGGGATGCGGATGACGGTGTGCACCATGTCCCAGAGCGAATCGAGGCCCGGAATCTTGTCGGCGAAGAACTCGACAAAGACCATGAAGCCGCTGGCGATCAGCACCGCCGGATGCGCCAGCAGCTGCAACCCGCCGGGCAAGGCAAACCAGCCGAAGTAGCCAACGAGCCCGGTCAGCAACACCACCAGATACAGCCGGATGCCGCTGGCCCAGCCGATGGCGGCGGCCAACGCCAGCAGTTGCGGCATGTCGAGCGCGCTCATGTCAGCGGGTCATCCCATGCGGTTGTTGTGATTGCAGAAAGGTCGGCACGCCCGTCACGCTGCCGCAGCGGCGCGCCCAATGTCGCCGGCATCGGCCAAGTCCCAGGCTTTCCAGCACAACGCCATCAGTTGGCGGCTGCGTTCCGGGGCCAGGATGCCGTCGGTCAAACCGGTGAACTTGTCCTCCAGCTGGGCATCGGACATAGGATGGTCCTGACTGCCCACGGCGTGCTCGATGAACTGGTGCAACTTACGGCCGTCGGTGAGCGTCACGGTCATATCGACCTGGTCCGGCTTGATCGCGTTGTCGACGCTCACCGCCACTTTGTTGCGCACCGCCAGCACCGTCGGATCGTTGACGGCCGAGTCCCTGAACGCCTGGTCGCCGCCCCGCCCCGTCACCAGTGCCACGGCGACAGCGTGATAGACGCTGAACTTGCCTTCGAGGCCGGTGCGCGGTTCCGTCTTGCCCATCAGGTTGAGCACCAGCGGATGCGCCTTCAGTTCCACCGACGCGATCTGCTCGGGCTTGAGCGCATGGGCCGCGCGCAACTGGATCGCCGCATCGATGGCGGGATGCGCCACGATGCCGCACGCGAAGGGCTTGTAAGTGTTGAGCGCCAGCTCGTAACGCTCGCCCAATCCCCCGGTGACCTGGGTCCAGTCATGGCGCGTGCTCATGGCTTGGCCCCAGCCATCGAAACCCTCGATGGCGACTTCAGAGGCGGTGAAGCCTTGTTCTGCCAGCAGTGCCGACAGCATCCCGTTCTGCGCCGCCTTGCCAGGATGAAAACTCTTGGTGTCGGAACCGAACTGCACCTTGAGACCGACCGGTTGCGACGCGGCGTTGCCGAGCGCCCAAGCCATGCGTTTTTCGTCGAGCTTGAGCAGGCGCCCGATGGCGGCAGCAGCGCCGAACACGCCGGTGGTGCCGGTGATGTGCCAGCCCATCGCATAGTGTTCGGGATAGACAGCGTTGCCCATGCGGCATTCGATCTCGCAGCCCAGCACCAGCGCGTTCATGAAGTCGGCGCCGGAAACCGGCCGGTATTCGGCAAAGGCCGTCAACGCCGAAGCGACCGGACCGGCCGGATGGATGATGGTTTTCAGGTGCGTGTCGTCGTAGTCGAGCACGTGCGAGCTGATGCCGTTGACCAGTGCGGCCTGCATCGCGTCCAGACGTTCTGTTCGACCGAACAGGCTGGCCTGCGGCGGACCGGAGAACGGCTTGAGCGCCGCCGCTGCATGCGTGGGCGCATTCTGCTGCGAGCCGCCGACCGCGCAACCGACCCAGTTCAGCAGCGTCCGAGTCGCCTCCTTGCGCACCGCTGCCGGTATCTGGTCGACCGTGGCTGTTGCGGCGTAGCGCGCCAGGATGTGCGTCACCGGCGATGCCGCCGGACCCTTGGGCGCCGCGCTCAATGTCGGCGCGGGGGCTGGCGCCGGGACGCCCGTCGACGCTGCGGCCGGCTGGGCGCGCGATGTCGAAGCGGCCAAGCCGGTGAGCAATGCGGTACCGGATGCAAGCAGCAACTGGCGTCGGTCTTTCAAGATCATGCGATGTTCCCTAGGGCGTTTGATGTCATCGAGTGGGCGATGCTCACTTGCATCAGGCTTTGGCTTCGAGCCACGACGGTTTGCGCTTTTGCAGAAAAGCCTGCACGCCCTCGCGCCCCTCTTCGCTGGCGCGAATATCGGCGATGCACTCGACGGTTTTGGCGATCAGCGCAGCGTCGATGTCACGACCCGCCACGTCGGCGATCAGTTGCTTGCCGGCGCGCACGGCGGCCGGGCTGGCGCTGAGCAAGGCCTTGAGCAACTCGTCGACCTTGGCGTCGAGCGCATCGGCCGCCACCACCTCGTGCACGAAGCCGATGCGATGCGCCTCGGCGGCCGTGAAGCGCTCGGCCGTCAAGAAGTAACGCTGCGCCGCGCGCGTCCCCATGGCGCGAATCACGTAGGGGCTGATGGTCGCGGGGATCAGGCCGATCTTCACTTCGCTCAGGCAGTACCAAGCCGTGTCCACGCTCACCGCCATGTCGCAAGCCGCGACCAGCCCCATGCCGCCGGCGTACACATCGCCCTGCACCCGCGCGATGGTCGGCTTGGGGCACTCGGCGATCACGCGCAACATCTCGGCCAACTTGCCGGCATCGGTGACGTTTTCATCGCGCGAGTAGTCGGCCATGCGGCGCATCCAGTTCAGGTTGGCGCCGGCGCAAAACGCCGGTCCGTTGGCGCCGAGGACGATGGCCTTGACGTTCGCCATCGCGCCGGCTTCGGCGAAAGCTTGCGTCAGCTCGGCGATCACGGTGTCGTCGAAAGCGTTGCGCGTGTCGGGCTGGTCGAGCCAGATGCGGGCGATGGGGCCGTCCGTCGTGAGGGTCAGTTTGGTGAAATCGTTCATCTGCGCTGTTTCGCCTCGATTTGCAGAAGATGGGCCCAGTCGAGCGACGGGCCGGGATGACCCATCGCCGTCACGCCCGCAGTGAGCTGGCCGCGGTGGTGGGTTGCGTGGTTGAAAACGTGACCAAGGGCCGGCGCGTAAGGAATGCACACAGCCTCGCCGTCGGTACGGGTGTACACGAGATCACCGTCCAGACGCGTGGCATCCATCGTCTCCGCCCATGGCGCCCAACGGTCCACCGCAGCCGCCAGCGCGGCGCAGAGCTCGGCTCGCTCGGTGTGCAATTCGGCATCGAGCGCGATGCGCAGCGCTGTGCTTTCTGCGAAGCGCGCGTACCAGATCGTGTCGGCCACCAGCAGGTGGTTCACGGTGCGGTGCACAGAGCCGAAGAACAGGCGCAAGTCGCGATGCCACTCGTCATCGCTCAGTCGCGCGAGGTCGTCCGCCAACAGCTTGTGGGCGGCCCACGCGTGGTAGCGCGCGAGCTGGATGAAGTAGTCCGGGAGCCGCATTGCGAGACTACATCCGGAAGATGCCGAACTTCGGTTCCGGTATCGGCGCATTGCGCGACGCCGCCAGCCCGAGGGCAAGCACACGCCGCGTATCCGCCGGATCGATGATCCCGTCGTCCCAGATGCGCGCCGTCGCATAGTAGGGATGGCCCTGCACTTCGTATTGCTGGCGCAGCGGTGCCTTGAAGGCTTCTTCTTCGTCGGCGCTCCATGTGCCGCCTTTGGCTTCGATGCCGTCGCGCTTGACGGTCGCCAGCACGCTCGCGGCTTGCTCGCCGCCCATCACGCTGATGCGCGCGTTCGGCCACATCCACAGGAAGCGTGGCGAGTAGGCGCGGCCGCACATGCCGTAGTTTCCCGCGCCGAAACTGCCGCCGATGATGATGGTGAACTTGGGCACGTTGGCCGTTGCAACGGCCGTGACCATCTTGGCGCCGTGGCGCGCGATGCCTTCGTTCTCGTACTTGCGGCCGACCATGAAGCCGGTGATGTTCTGCAGGAAGACGATCGGCGTCTTGCGGTGGCAGCACAGCTCGATGAAGTGCGCACCCTTCTGCGCCGACTCGCTGAACAGGATGCCGTTGTTGGCGATGATGCCGACGGGCATCCCTTCGATCTCGGCGAAGCCGCAGACCAACGTCGCGCCGAAGCGCTGCTTGAACTCGTGGAACTCGCTGCCGTCGACCACGCGCGCGATGATCTCGCGCACGTCGAAAGGCTTGCGCGTGTCGGTCGGGATGACACCGTAAAGCTCTTCTCGCGGGAAGTCGGGCGCACGCGGCGTGGCCGGTTCGGGCATTGCAGGCCGCGCCGCTTTGGCATTCAAATTAGCCACCGCCGACCGCGCCAGCGCCAGCGCATGCAGGTCGTTCTGCGCCAGATGATCGACCACGCCCGACAGCCGCGTGTGCACATCACCACCGCCCAGGTCTTCGGCCGTCACGACCTCGCCGGTCGCGGCCTTCACCAGCGGCGGGCCACCCAGAAAGATCGTGCCCTGGTTCTTCACGATGATGGATTCGTCGCTCATTGCCGGCACGTAGGCGCCGCCCGCGGTGCACGAACCCATGACCACGGCGATCTGCGGAATGCCCTGCGCGCTCATCTGCGCCTGGTTGTAGAAGATGCGGCCGAAGTGATCGCGATCGGGGAACACCTCGTCCTGGTTCGGCAGGTTGGCGCCGCCGGAATCGACCAGGTAGATGCACGGCAAGTGGTTTTGCTCGGCGATCTCCTGCGCGCGCAGATGCTTCTTCACCGTCAGCGGATAGTAGGTGCCGCCCTTCACTGTCGCGTCGTTGCAAACCACCATGCAGTCGATGCCGGCGACGCGGCCGATGCCGGCGATGAGGCCTGCGCCGGGGGCGGACTCGTTGCCCTTGGCGTCGAGGTACATGCCGTACGCGGCAAGCGGTGCGATCTCCAGGAACGGCGTGCCGGGATCGAGCAGTTCAGCGACGCGATCGCGTGGCAGCAACTTGCCGCGCGCGACGTGCTTGGCGCGAGCGGCTTCTCCACCGCCGGCCTCGACTTTGGCGAACTGTGCGTGCAGGTCGTCGACCAATGCGCGCATCGCGACGGCGTTGGCCTGAAAGTCGGCGGAACGGGCGTTGAGTTTGGTTTCTAGCTTGCTCATGCGGTCTTCTCTTCGTTGAGGCCGAGGCGCTCTTTCATCTCATCGCGGATCTTGAACTTCTGGATCTTGCCGGTGACGGTCATCGGGAACTCGGTGACGAACTGGATGTACTTGGGCACCTTGTAGTGCGCGATCTGGCCTTTGCAGAAGTCGCGGATCTCGTCTTCGGTCGCGCTCTGGTTCGGCTTCACGATGACCCACGCGCACAGCTCTTCGCCGTAGCGCTTGTCGGGCAGGCCGACGACCTGCACGTCCTGCACCTTCGGGTGCCGGTACAGAAACTCTTCGATCTCGCGCGGGTAGATGTTCTCGCCGCCGCGGATCACCAGGTCCTTGATGCGACCGACGATGTTGACGTAGCCCTCGTCGTCCATCACGGCCAGATCACCGGTATGCATCCAGTGTTCGGCGTCGACGGCTTCGCGGGTGCGGGGTTCGTCTTCCCAATAGCTGTGCATCACCGAATAGCCGCGTGTCAGGAACTCACCTGACATGCCGCGCGGTACCGTCGCGCCGGTCTCCGGATCGATGATCTTGACTTCGATGTGCGGCTGCACCGTGCCCACAGTCGAAACGCGCTTGTCTTGCGGCGTGTCGGTGCTGCTCTGGCAACTCACCGGGCTGGTTTCGGTCATGCCGTAGGCGATGGTGATTTCGCCCAGGTGCATCTGGTCGACCACGCGCTTCATGACTTCGGTCGGGCACGGCGAGCCGGCCATGATGCCGGTGCGCAAGGTCGACAGGTCGAACTCGGCGAAGCGCGGATGGTCGAGCTCGGCGATGAACATCGTCGGCACGCCGTGCAGGCCGGTGCACTTTTCAGCCTGAACGGTTTCAAGCACCGTGAGCGGATCGAAGCCGTCGTTCGGATAGACGATCGTCGAGCCGTGAGTCAGCGCCGCCAGGTTGCCCAGCACCATGCCGAAGCAGTGGTACAGCGGAACCGGAATGCACAGCCGGTCGTGCGGACTGAGCTTCATGCACTCGCCGATGAAGAAGCCGTTGTTCAGGATGTTGCGGTGCGTGAGCGTCGCGCCCTTGGGGAAGCCGGTGGTACCGCTGGTGAACTGAACGTTGATCGGATCCGTAGCCTTCAACGTCTCGGCGATCTGCGCGATGCGCGGGTCGTCGGGGTTACCGCTGGCGAGCAGGGCTGAGAAGCGCTGCATGCCGGGTTGATCGGCATCGCTTGACTTGTCGATCCACACGGTGTGCTTCAGCAATGGCAGCCTGGCTGACCCAAGTTCGCGCAGCATGCCGAGGTAGTCGCTGGTCTTGAATTGCGCCATCGTGACCAGCGCCTTCACGCCGACCTTGTTGAGCGCGTATTCCAACTCCGACGTGCGGTACGCCGGGTTGATGTTGACCAGGATGAGCCCGACCTTGGCAGTCGCGATCTGCATCAGCACCCACGGCACGTTGTTGTGCGACCAGATGCCGATGCGGTCGCCCGGCACCAGGCCGAGGTTCAGCAGCGCGCTGGCGAGGCGGTTCGATTCGGTCTGCAGTTCGCGGTAGCTGAAGCGCCGGGCTTCGTGACGGCTGACCAGGGCTTCGTGGTCGGGTTGCGAAGCGACCATGTTGTCGAGGAACGCGCCGATGGGCTGCTCGATCAGCGGGACATCGGTCGCGCCTTTTGCATAACTCAGGTTCGATGTCATGGCCCGCCCTCAGGAGGTCTCTGCGAACAACTCGCGCCCAATCAGCATTCGCCGCACTTCACTCGTCCCCGCGCCGATCTCATACAGCTTCGCGTCGCGCCACAACCGCTCCACCGGAAAGTCCTTCGTGTACCCCACGCCGCCCAGCGCCTGGATCGCCTCGCCGGCCATCCACGTCGCCTTCTCGGCCGAATACAGAATCGCGCCGGCCGCATCCTTGCGAAAGGTGCGCGCGTGCTCGTTGCGGTCGCAGGCCTTGCCGACCGCATAGACGTAGGCGCGCGTGGCCTGCCAGGTCGAGTACATGTCGGCCAGCTTGCCCTGCATCAACTGGAACTCGCCGATGCTCTGGCCGAACTGCTTGCGGTCGTGGATGAAGGGCAGCACCGCGTCCATGCACGCAGCCATGATGCCGAGTGGGCCGCCGGACAGCACCGCACGCTCGTAGTCGAGGCCGCTCATCAGCACCTTGGCGCCCATGCCTTCGCCGCCCAGCACGTTCTCGGCGGGCACTTCGCAGTTGTCGAAGAACAGCGGGTAGGTGTTGCTGCCGCGCATGCCCAGCTTGTCGAGCTTGGTGCCGGCGCTGAACCCCTTGAAGTTCTTCTCGACGATGAAGGCCGTCATGCCGCGGGCGCCCATCTCGGGCTCGGTCTTGCCGTAGATAACCAGCGTGTCGGCGTCGCCGCCGTTGGTGATCCACATCTTGCCGCCGTTGAGCACGTAGTAGCCGTCCTTCTTCTCGGCCCTGAGCTTCATGCTGATGACGTCGGAGCCAGCGTTGGGCTCGCTCATCGCCAGCGCGCCGACGTGCTCGCCGCTCACCAGCTTGGGCAGGTACTTGTTCTTTTGAAAGTCGGTCCCGTTGCGGTGGATCTGGTTCACGCACAGGTTGGAGTGCGCGCCATAAGAGAGGCCAACGGACGCCGACGCGCGCGAGACTTCCTCCATCGCAACGATGTGCGCGAGGTAGCCGAGTTCGGTGCCGCCGTATTGCTCTTTGACCGTCATGCCGTGCAGGCCGAGAGCGCCGAGCTTTTGCCACAGGTCGTGTGGAAAAAGGTTCTCGCTGTCGATGGCCGCGGCGCGCGGCGCGATTTCTGCGGCGGCGAACGTCTGGATGGCGTCGCGCAGCGAATCGATGGTGTCGCCCAGGTCGAAATTGAGGCCGGGATCGTGCATGGGGTTTGTCTCCTGTGACACCGCAGCTTACGCCCGCACGATCCTCAATTGGCGCCACAATGGTTGCAAATCGTGCCACATGAAGGCATCCATACCATGTCCTCCCCTTCGTTCCTGAGCCCCGCCCGCGCCGCCACGCCGATGGCTTTCGTGCGAGCGATCGTACGAGGCTACGAGCGCTATGGCGTCGACTCGGCGGGCGCCCTGCGCGCGGCACAGATCGCGCCGCGCGATGTCGCCAGACCAGGTGCCCGCGTCACGGCAGTGCAGTTCGAAACGCTCAACGCGCACGCGATGCAGGAGCTCGACGACGAAGCGCTGGGATGGTTCACCCGCAAGCTGCCCTGGGGTAGCTACGGCATGCTGTGCCGTGCCTCGCTGGGCTCGCCCGACTTGGGCCTGGCCATCAAGCGCTGGTGCCGTCACCATCGGCTGTTGACCGACGACATCGCGCTCGACCTGCAGGTAACGGGCGGCGTGGCGACCTTGTCGATCACCGAACAGCGGCCGCTCGACAAGGCGTTCCGCGAGTTCTGCCTGGTGTCGAGCCTGCGCTTCCTGCATGGCTACGCTTGCTGGGCGATCGACTCGCGCATCTCGCTGCGCCACGCGACCTTCCCTTTCGCAGCGCCATCCCACCGCGACGCCTACGCGTTGATGTTCGCTGGCGACGTGCGGTTCGATGCGGCCCGTGCCAGCTACAGCTTCGACGAGCGCTACCTTGCGTTGCCCCTGCAACGCGACGAGCGCGCGCTGCGCACCATGCTCAAGCGTGCGCTCCCGCTGACGGTGCTGCAGTACCGGCGCGACCGCCTGCTGGGACAGCGCGTGCGCGAGCTGATGCGCGGGCCGGCCGATAGTGAAGCGGGATCGCACGCTACGGCGCCGCGTGCTGCATCGAACACCGCCGACGCGCTGGCATCTGCGCTCAACGTATCGGCCCGCACCTTGCATCGCCAGTTGAAGGACGAAGGCACGTCGCTGCAGTCGATCAAGAACGAGGTGCGTCGCGACGAGGCGCAACGGCAATTGCGCCGCACGACAAAGCCGATCAAGCAGATCGCGCTGGCAGTGGGCTTTCGCAACGAGAAAAGCTTCGCGCGCGCGTTCCGCGACTGGACCGGCATGACACCGGGAGCGTTTCGGCGACCCGCCGAATAGTCGGATTACTCCGTCCTGATGTCTTCAGGCGATCGGGTCGATGCCGGCGAGCGCGTCGGCGATCGGTTGCGCCTCGGTCGGCCGCACCAGTCGCGCCACTTCGCGTCCGTCCTGCAGAAAGATCAGCGTCGGCCAAAGCCGGACGTTGAACGAGCGGCCGAGAGGCCGGCCGCTGCCGTCTTCGACCTTGATGTGTTCGACATGCGGATGGCCGGCGAACGCTTCGACGATGACGGGCTGCGCCGCCTTGCAGATGCCGCACCAGTTGGTGCCGAACTCGACGACCGCAGCGCCCTTCAGCGCATCGATGGCGGTGCGCTCGGGTTGTTGGGTCTGGTAGGCGGAGGGGGTGGTCATGACGTTCCTTTCTGGCAACGAACTCATTGCACCAGAAAGGCGGGGGCTCCGCACGTCAGCGGGGCGCCCGCCAGGCGGCCAGCACATCGGGTAATTGCGACATGTCGGTGAACACCACGCTGGCGCCGACGGCGCGCATCGCGTCGGGGTCGCTGTGGCCGAGCCCCGCCATGCCGGGCGGGCTGTAGCCGAACACCGTGGCACCGGCCGCTACGCCCGCGGTCACGCCGGTGACGGTGTCTTCGACGACGGCGCAGCGGACCGAGTCGGCGCCCAGCGCGGCGGCCGCCGCCAGGTAGACATCCGGAAACGGCTTGCTGCGCGGCGTGTCGTGGCCGCTGAAGACGCGGCCGGCAAAGAAGTCGTGCAGACCGACCTTGACCAGCTGGAACTCGACCTTGTGCAGATCGGCCCCTGAAGCGCAGGCGATACGCCCGCCCGCCAGCGCATGCACCCGTCGCACAGCATCGACCGCGCCGGGGATGGCGAGCAGATCGGCATGCAGCGCGATGTTGCGGCGCTCGCGAAAGCCGGAGAGCCATTCAGGTGTGATGGCGAAACCGGTGCGCGCCTCGATCAGCGCGGCTTCATCCCTGACGGCCTTGCCAGTGAAAGTCCGCATCGATTCTTCGGTGCTGAGCTTCCAGCCCAGCTCGCCCAGCATTTCGGCGAGCACGCGATTGGTGATGGGCTCGGAGTCGACCAGCACGCCGTCGCAGTCGAACAGCACCGCATCGAAGGGGAGGTCACTCATGGAGCGATGACCGATCAGTACCGCGTGCCGTCGACGTAGTACCAGCGCTCTTCCTCGCGAACGAAGCGGCTGCGCTCGTGCAAACGGGTGGCGACGCCGGCAGCGTCGCGCTGGCGCGCCACGAACTCGACTTCGGCATGGTCAGCGTCGAGCACGGAGCGCGAGCGCACGTCGAGTCCGAGCCATTTGACGCCGGGCTCGAAGGTGACTTGCGACGGCCGGTGGCCCTGCGCCCACGTGGCGAGCAGGTAGTCGGCGCGTTCGTTGACGAAGGCGGTGTAGCGCGAGCGCATGAGCGATTCGGCGTCGGGCGCGGGCGTGATGTCGAAGTCGTCGAGGTAGCGCCCGCAGCACAGGGCGTAGGTAAACGGCTTCTCGCGGCGGTCGCGACGGCCGCAAGGACAGGGGGCGGGAGGGGGCGTGGTGGCGCTCATGAGGTCCTCCATTGGAACACCCCGCGCACCCTGCTCGCCAGCCACCCCGTCGGGCACCCGTTAAAGCTCAGGCCAATGCCCGCTGGATGATCAGCTTCTGGATGTCCGAGGTGCCTTCGTAAATCTGGCAAACGCGCACGTCGCGGTAGATGCGTTCCAGAGGAAAGTCGTTCACATAGCCGTAACCGCCGAGCGTCTGGATGGCCGCGCTACAGACTTTTTCGGCCATTTCGCTGGCGAAGAGCTTGGCCATCGCGGCTTCTTTCAGGCACGGCAGGCCGGCGTCGCGCAGGCTCGCTGCGTGCCAGATGAGCTGGCGCGCGGCTTCGAGCTGCGTGGCACATTCGGCCAGCCGAAAGCCCACGGCCTGCTGTTGGAAGATGCTGCCGCCAAAGGCCTGGCGATCCTTGGCATAGGCCAGCGCCACGTCGAACGCGCTGCGCGCCATGCCGACGCTCTGCGCGGCAATGCCGATACGGCCACCTTCGAGCCCGCCCAACGCGATCTTGTAGCCCTCGCCTTCTTGCCCGATGAGGTTTTCAGCCGGGATGCGGCAGCCGTCGAAATTGATCTGCGCCGTGTCGCTGGAGTGCTGGCCGAGCTTTTCTTCGAGCCGCGCGACGTTGTAGCCCGGCGCATCGGTCGGCACGATGAACGCGCTCATGCCGCGCTTGCCGGCACCCCTGTCGGTGACCGCGATGACGATGGCCAGCTGGCCGTTCTTGCCGCTGGTGATGAATTGCTTGACGCCGTCGATCACGTAGCCGTGGGCATCCTTGCGCGCGGTGGTGCGCAGGCTCGACGCGTCGCTGCCAGCCTGCGGCTCCGTCAGGCAAAAGGCGCCGAGCATGTGGCCCTGCGCCAGTGGCTGCAGCCACTTCTTTTTTTGCTGCGCGTTGCCGTAGCGCATGAGGATGGCGTTGACCGGGCAATTGGTCACGCTGATGGCCGTGCTGGTGCCGCCATCGCCAGCCGCGATTTCTTCGAGCACCAATGCCAGCGTGACGTAGTCGAGCCCGGCGCCGCCGTCTTCTTCGGGCACGCAGATGCCGTAGGCGCCGAGTGCGGCGAGGCCGGCGTGCGCCGCCTTGGGGAACGCGTGCTCGCGGTCCCATGCAGGCGCGTGCGGCCACAGTTCGGCCTGCGAAAAATCGCGTACCGCGTCGCGGATCGCTTCCTGGTCGGGGGTCAGCAGCATGTCGTGTCTCCGAGATCTGTTATTTGCCCGCGCCGAGATCCATGATCATCCGCGCGGTCATGTAGAGCCGACGCGGAATGGCGTCGATCATCACGTACTCGGCCTTGTCGCTGTGATACCCGGAGCCTGGCAGTCCCATGCTCTCGATCACCGGCTTGCCCGACAGCGCTGCGTAGGCCGCATCGGTGCCGCCGCCGGTACGCTCTTCGATTTCGACCATGCCGCCAGCTTCACGATAGAAGCCGGCAGCCTTTTCGACCAGCTTCCTGCCGCCCTCGCCCGCGTTGAACGCCGGGCGGCCGCGGGTGACGACGATTTCAACCTCGGAGCCGGACACCTTCTTGTTCTGCGCCCGCTCTTCGAGCGTCTTCATCGCCGCTTCGAAATCTTCGTTGCGCGCATAGCGCACGTCGGCATTCAGCGTGGCGCTGTCGGGGATGACGTTATTGACGGTGCCGGCCTTGGCGATGGTCCAGTTGAAGCGAAGGCCTTTGGATTTGTCGTCGATGTCCATCGTGCGCAGCACCAGGTCCGATGCCTCGACCAGCGCGTTGACACCCGCTTCTGGCGCCTCGCCCGCGTGCGAGGTCTTGCCCTTGATGTTGGCCTGCACATAGGCGATGCCCGAGGTGCCGAGCGTCATCTTTTCGACCTCGGCGCTGGTCGGCTCGAACGACAGCACGTAGTCGGCCAGCCGCGCCTCCTGCTCGATCAACTCGCGCGACCCGAAGGAGCCTTTTTCTTCGTCGGTATTGAATAGCACGGTGATGATGCCGTAGTCGCGCACGCCATAGTCCTTCAGCAGTTTGAGCGTGTGCAGGATGACAGCGGTGCCGCCCTTGTCGTCGGCGATGCCGGGGCCATAAGCGCGCGCGCCTTCGAGGCGAAACGGCGACTTGGCCAAAGTGCCTTTCGGGTAGACGGTGTCCATGTGCGAGAGCAGCAGAAGGTTCTTGCCGCCCTTGCCTTTCAGCTTGCCGACGAGGTTGTCACCGACCACGCCAGCGGCCGCCTTGCTGCGCGTCACGCTGAAACCCAGCGCTTTCAGTTCGCCTTCGAGCAGATTGCCGACCGCGGCGATGCCCTGGGCATCACCCGTGCCGGTCTCGATGTTGACCAGGCGCTGCAAGGTCTTGAGCACAGCCTGCTGCTCTGCCGTGGCGGCATCGAACAGTACGTTGTCTCGCCTCTGCGCGAACGCCGTTGTCTGCACGAACACGCCCGCAAGCACGATGGCGAGGATGGCGACCAGGCTTCGCTTCAAGCACGAACCCATTCAGATCAGTTCGATCGCGACCGCGGTGCCTTCACCGCCGCCAATGCACAGCGTCGCGACGCCGCGCTTCTTGCCGCGCGATTGCAGCGCATGGATGAGCGTGACCATGATGCGAGCGCCGCTCGCGCCGATCGGGTGGCCCAGCGCGCAGGCGCCGCCGTGCACGTTGACGATGTCATGCGCGACGTCGAGCTCTTTCATGAGCGCCATCGGCACCACGGCGAAGGCCTCGTTCACTTCCCACAGATCGACGTCTTTCACGCCCCAGCCGGTCTTCTTGAAAAGCTTGGCGACAGCACCGACTGGTGCGGTCGAGAACCACTCGGGTTGCTGTGCATGGGTCGCGTGACCGACCAGCCGTGCGATCGGCCTGGCGCCGATCTTCTTTGCATGTGACTCGGTCATCATGACCAGCGCCGCAGCGCCGTCGTTGATCGAAGAGCTGGATGCGGCGGTGATGGTGCCGCCGTCTTTCTTGAAGGCCGGCTTGAGCGTGGCGATCTTGTCGAGCTTGACCTTGCCCGGGCCTTCGTCGATGGCGACGATCGTTTCACCGCTGCGGCCCTTGACCGTTACCGGTGTGATCTCGGCCTTGAACAAGCCATCGGCCGTGGCGTGGCGCGCGCGCTCCACGCTGGCGGTGGCGAAGGCATCCTGCTGCTCTCGGGTGAAGTTGTACTTGGCTGCGCAGTCTTCACCGAAGGTGCCCATCGAGCGACCCGGCTGGTAGGCGTCTTCCAGGCCGTCGAGCATCATGTGGTCGAAGATGCGGTCGTGGCCCATGCGGTAGCCGCCACGACCCTTGAGCATCAGGTAGGGCGCATTGGTCATGCTCTCCATGCCGCCCGCGACCATGACGTCGTGCGTGCCGGCCAGCAGCATGTCGTGCGCGAACATCGCGGCCTTCATGGCCGAGCCGCACATCTTGCTGAGCGTGACGGCCCCCGCGCTATCGGGCAGGCCGCCCTTGTAGGCCGCCTGGCGTGCCGGTGCCTGGCCTTGGCCAGCCATCAGGCAGTTGCCGAAGAGCACTTCACCGACCGTGGCGGCGTCGATGCCGGCGCGCTCGACAGCTGCCTTGATGGCGGCACCACCAAGATCGTGCGCGGCGAGTGAAGAAAAGTCGCCTTGAAAGGCGCCCATGGGGGTGCGGGCGGCGCCGACGATGACGATGGATTCGGACATGAGGATCTCCTTAGAGGAACGGCCAGCCAGCCGCGGGTTTATGGATCGAGTAACAGGCCGCGTCGCGCTGATCGGCAGGATGAGGTCAGCCGAAAGAGCGCGAGTGCGTCGGCCGGCGGATCAGCCGGTCGCCTTGGCCGTGTCGGGCGCCGGCGCAGTGCTGGTCTCCGGCGGCCTGCTCCACTTGTAGCGAATACGCTGCACCGCAGCGCGGTACTGATTGTCGAGTGGCTTGCTGCCGTCGACGTCGAAGCCCAGGTCTTGCAGCAAGCCGTCGTGCACGCCGAAGGTCCAGCCATGCACCCGCACCGACTGGCCGCGGCTCCAGGCGTCGACCATCACGGTGCTGACCGACACGTTGACCACCTGCTCGGCGACGTTGAGTTCGCACAGCGCATCGGCCCGGACTTCCGGCGGAAAGGTTTCGAGCATCACGCGGTGCCGGTCGCGCACGTCCTGGATGTGGCGGATCCAGTTATCGGCAATGCCGATGCGCGCGCCCTCCAGCGCGGCCTGTACGCCCGAGCAACCGTAGTGACCCACCACCATGATGTGCTCGACCTTCAGACGCTCCACGGCGAACTGGATCGCCGACAGCGCGTTCAGGTCGGAGTGGACGACGATGTTGGCGACGTTGCGGTGCACGAAAACCTCGCCCGGCTCCAGCCCGGTGATCTGGTTGGCCGGCACCCGGCTGTCGGAGCAGCCGATCCACATGTAGCGTGGCGTCTGCTGCTTCACCAGGCCGGTGAAAAAGCCGGGCCGGTCGCGTTCCATTTGTGCAGCCCAGGACCGGTTGTGGGCAAAGAGGTCTTCGAGTGATTCAGGCATGGCGATATTGTGGCTAAGGTAAGGGTTCAACGGGAAGGTTCAGCGGCCAGGAACTTTGCGGGAACGTGCCAGGGTGGCCCGCGCTTTTTTCTCGTGGGCACGCACTTCTTCGAGGTTGGCCTGCAGCTCACCCAGTTGCGCTTCGAGCTGCTCCCGGTGGCTGCCGAGCACACCCAGGAACTTTTCGAGTTGCGCCTCGGTGTCGCGCGGGCTGTCGTACATGTCGAGAATGTCTTTGGCCTCCGTCAGGCTCAGGCCCAGGCGCTTGGCGCGCAGCGTGAGCGTGAGCCGGGCCCGGTCGCGCGCGCTGTAGATGCGTTGCAAGCCGGAGCGCCCCGGTGCGAGCAGGCCCAGGTCCTCGTAGAAGCGGATGGCTCGCGTCGTGAGGTCGAACTCCTTGGCGAGCTCGCTGATGGTGAAGGTCTGCGTCGGCATGAAGAGAAAAGGACGTTCCGGCGGCGACAGCGGGATGGTCGCGCACTGCCTACAATGTGGCGTCACATCATGACGTTTACGTAAACGTCAATCTTACATGAACCTCCTAGAACGCGAACTCCATTACACCCTGGGCGACACCCTCCCCGAAGTCGGCGAGGCGCTCGCAGTGGCGCCCGGCGTGCGTTGGATTCGCATGACGCTGCCCTTCGCGCTCAATCACATCAACCTCTGGCTGCTGCGCGATTCCATCGACGGGGTCGAGGGCTGGACGGTGGTCGATTGCTGCATCGCTCGGGACGAGTCCCGCGCGCAGTGGGAGCAGATCTTCGAGACGCAGTTGCAGGGTATGCCGATCCTGCGCGTCATCGTCACGCACATGCACCCCGACCACATCGGTCTGGCCGACTTCATCTGCAAGCGCTGGAACGCGCCGCTCTGGATCAGCGCCACCGACTACAACGTGGCCCGCTTGCTCACGAGCAAAACCAGCAGCGACAGCGGTGCCGGCGGCGACATGGCGGCTGACTTTCTCGTCATGCATGGCGTGACGAATGCCGAAGTCATCGCGGAGATTCGCAGTCGCAACAGCTACTACGCCGACATGGTGCCCGCCGTGCCGGACACCTACGTGCGGATGATGGACGGCGACACCGTGATGATCGGCGGGCACGCATGGCGCTGCATCAGCGGTTACGGCCACGCGCCCGAACACATCGCGCTGTACTGCGCCGACCTCAACCTGCTGATCGGCGGCGACATGATGCTGCCACGCATCTCGACCAACGTCAGCGTGCATGCGGGCGAGCCGGAAGCCAACTCGCTGCGGCTCTTTCTCGACAGCATCGTCAAGTTCAACGTCCTGCCGGCCGACGCGCTCGGCCTGCCTTCGCACGGCAAGCCGTTCACCGGCATTCATCGCCGTGTGGAGCAGTTGCAGGAGCACCATCGCGACCGGCTGGCCGAACTGATGGAGGGGTGCGCGGAGCGTCCGCTGAGCGCGGCCGAGGGCATGCTCATCATGTTCAAGCGCGAGCTCGATTCGCACCAGATGACCTTCGCGATGGGCGAGACGGTGGCGCATCTGAACATGCTGATGTTCGAAGGACAGCTCAAGCGCACGCGCGGTGCCGACGGCGTCTACCGCTTCGGGCTTCCGACCACTTGAGTCCGCGCAACGCAGCCACCTAAACTCGCGGCATGGACATGCTTGCTCAGTTGCGCGCGGGCCGGCTGGCAGGTGCGCAGCGGCTGGCTTTGTCGTGCGGACTCACCGAGTTTCCGCGCGAGATTTTTGCGCTTGCCGATTCGCTCGAAGTGCTCGACCTGTCGGGCAATGCGCTCGATTCGCTGCCCGACGACCTCGGGCGGCTGCACAAGCTGCGGGTGCTCTTCTGCTCGAACAACCGCTTCACGACGTTGCCGGAATCGATCGGGCAATGCAGTCAGCTCGACATCGTCGGCTTCAAGGCGAACCGCATTCGAAAGGTGCCCTCGCATGCGCTACCCCCCTCGCTGCGTTGGCTGATCCTGACGGACAACGCGATCGAGGCACTGCCCGCTTCGGTCGGCGCCTGCGCCCGCATGCAGAAGCTGATGCTGGCGGGCAACCGATTGAGCGCGTTGCCCGATTCGATGGCGTCGCTGCAAAACCTGGAGCTGCTGCGCATCTCGGCCAATGCGTTCGAGACGGTGCCGTCGTGGCTGCTCTCGCTGCCGCGCCTGTCGTGGCTGGCTGTTAGCGGCAATCCATTCTGCGAGCGTGCCGAGCATGACGTGGCGGCGAGCACTGCCATCCCGCAGGTCGACTGGCGCCGCCTGGCGCTGGGTGCCAAGCTCGGTGAAGGCGCATCGGGCGTGATCTACCAGGCCGCGCTCGGCGGCCAAGACGGTGAGCGCAACGACGGTGAAGGCAACGACCGAAAGCGACCCGTCGCGGTCAAGCTCTTCAAGGGCGCAGTCACCAGCGACGGCTGGCCGCACAGCGAGATGGCCGCCTCGCTCGCCGCCGGCTCGCACCCCAATCTCGTTTCGGCACAGGGGCAGATTACCGGGCACCCGGATGGCACCGACGGGTTGCTGATGGCGCTGGTAGATCCGGCGTATCGCAACCTCGCTGGTCCCCCCAGCTTCGCTTCCTGTACGCGGGATGTGTATTCACCAGATGCCAAGTGGTCGCTGCCGGCCGCGCACCGGATGGCACGGGGCATCGCGTCGGCGATGGCGCATCTGCACGCGCACGGCATCGTGCATGGCGACCTGTACGCGCACAACATCCTGTTCGAGGCTGATGGCACGGCGCTGCTCGGCGACTTCGGCGCAGCGGCCATGACCGGCAGTCTGGGTGTGGCGCAATCTCTCGCGCTGCAACGACTGGAGGTGCGCGCCTTCGGCTGCCTGCTCGAAGAGCTGGCGGAACGATGCGATGCGGCCGGCCCCTTGCCCGACGGCTTGCAGACGCTTGCAACACGTTGCTTGCAGCCCGACATCGGCGCGCGGCCGTCGTTCAGCGAACTGGAAACAGCACTCGCCGGGGCGAGCATGTGAAGCCCGCACTACCGCTGCCCACGCGCGACGGCGTCGGCCCGAGTTGTGTCGGTTTGCCGACCGGCCCGTGGCCGACCATCACCGACTTTCTGGTCGAGCGTTTTCCGGCCATCGACCGCGCGACATGGATCGGGCGAATGAACGCCGGGACCGTCGTCGACGAGCACGGAGAGCGAGTCACGGCCGACCGGCACTACCAGGCACCGCTGCGCGTCTACTACTACCGCACGCTCGATGCAGAGCCCCGTATTCCGTTCGACGAGGCGGTGCTGTTCCATGACGAACACCTTGTCGTCGCCGACAAGCCGCCCTTTTTGCCGGTCACGCCGGGCGGCAAGTTCCTGCAAGAGAGCCTTCTGGTCCGGCTCAAGCGCAAGCTGGGAATCGACGATCTGGCGCCATTGCACCGCATCGACCGCGGCACGGCGGGGCTGGTGTTGTTCTCTGTGCAGCCGCAGACGCGCGCCGCGTACACGAGCCTGTTCGCCGATCGCGCGGTCGAAAAGCGATACGAGGCAATCGTGACGTGGCCCGCAGGCGCATCGGTGCCAAGCGTGTATCGCAGCCAGCTGGTGGACGACGACGACCACTTCATGCGCGTGAAAGAAGTCGAAGGCGAGCCGAATTCCGAGACACATCTATCACTGCGCGAAGTGCGTGGCGAGCGCGCTTTGCTCGACCTCGCCCCCGTCACCGGCCGCAAGCACCAGCTACGGGTGCATTGCATGGCGCTGGGCGTGCCGATCGTCGGCGACCCGATCTACCCGACGCTGATGCCGGCGGACAGCGACGACTTCGACAAACCGCTGCAACTGCTCGCGAAATCCGTCGCCTTCCGCGATCCGGTGACTGGCGAGCCCCGACGCTTCGAAAGCCCGCGCGCGCTGGCGCTTTGAACGACGAGAACGACGCCCGAAACGGGGTCTCGGGGGAGCGCTCTGGCGCCAAGGTGACGCGCCAGCGCCGCATCGCGCACTAAGCTTTGCCGGCAAATTTTTCAAACAAGTTCAGGAGACATCAATGGACACCAGCAACCTCTTTTCGCTCAAAGGGCGCACCGCGCTCATCACCGGCGGCTCGCGCGGCATCGGCCGCATGATCGCCGAGGGCTATCTGGCTCAGGGCGCACGCGTCTATATCTCGGCGCGCAAAGCAGCGGCTTGCGACCAGACCGCCAAGGAGCTTTCGGCCTTCGGCACCTGCATTTCGCTGCCCGCCGATGTGTCGACGCTGGCCGGCGCGCAGGCGCTGGTCGATGCCTACGCCAAGCATGAAAGTTCGCTCGACATCCTGGTCAACAACGCCGGCGCTGCCTGGGGCGCGCCTTATGACGAGTTCCCGGAGAGCGGCTGGGACAAGGTGGTCGATCTCAACCTGAAGGCGCCGTTCTTTCTGACGCAGGCCCTGACACCGATGCTGAAGAAGGCTGCGACCGACCACTTGGCGAAGGTGATCAACATCGCGTCGATCGACGGCATTTCGGTCAACCCGCAGGAGACGTATTCGTATGCGGCGAGCAAAGCCGGCCTGATCCAGTTGACGCGCCGCATGGCATTGCGGCTCGCTCAAGACCGCATCGTGGTGAGCGCGATCGCGCCGGGCGCGTTTGCATCGGACATGAACAAGGATGCGCGTGACCACGGAGACGAGGTGAAGGGGCGCATCCCGGCCGGTCGCATCGGCACGCCGGAAGACATGGCGGGCGCTGCGATTTATCTGGCCTCGCGCGCGGGCGACTACGTGATGGGATCGACCCTCGTCGTCGACGGCGGCGTCACTCACGCCCGGTAGCCATAGGCGCTAAAGACGAGGGATCGTCTCGTCTTTGAGGTGCCGACGAAGCTGCTGGTAGTCGGGCATGACGCTCTCGACCGTCTCCCAGAAGCGCTGGCTGTGGTCCATCACGCGCAGATGACTCAGCTCGTGCGCGACCACGTAGTCGATCACGGGCAGGCGGAAATGGATGAGGCGCCAGTTCAGGCGGATCGAACCGTCGCTGCTGGCGCTGCCCCATCTTGTCGCAGCATTCGACAGTGACAGCTTTTTCCACCGCACACCGAGCTTCGGCGCGTAGGCATCGAGGCGCTCGGTGAACAGGCGGCGCGCCTGGCGCGTGAGCCACGCTTGCGCCGCGTCGCGGATCTGATCCGGATTGGCGTTGTTTGCCACCGCGAGACGCAAAGTTCGCGCGCCGTTCGCATCGAGTTCCGCATCGAGCACGGCGCCCACACCTTTGAAGCCGTGGCGCGGATCGAGTTGCACCACAACAGGCTCGCCTAGAAACGGAAAGGTCGCACCGTCTTTCCATTCGATGCGCGAAGCTTCGACGCGCGCGTGACGCTCTTGCGTTTCAGCCAGCTTGCGGACGATCCAGTCGGCTTTTTCCAGCACAGCCGCATCGACATCGCGCAGCGTGACCCAGCGCGGGGCGCGCACCGACAGTCCCTCGGCGCCGACCACGAAACCGATGGTGCCGCGCTTGCCACGGGTGAACTCGTAGCCGACGCGCGCATGGCCGACTACCACTTCGCGCGTGGCACGGGGGTGAATGAAACGGGCGTGGGACAACACGTCCTTGAGCGGCACAGAGGGAGCGACCGGTGCGTGTGGCACCGAGTTCGACGGCGACTGCGACTGCGACAGTGGAAGCAACGGTGTGGACTGCTGCAGCTTCGGCGCTTGGGTTGGCGGCAAGTCATCGACAACCAGATCGACGTCCGCCTCGGGCACGTTGAACAAATCGAGCGTGAACTGCAGGAGGCCGCGCATGGAGGTTCTTGTCAGGCGGCGGCTACGGCTGCGGCGTACGCTTCCGGGTCGAGCCGACGCATCTCGGATTCGATCCAGGCCTCGACCTCGCGCATCAGCTCGTCGGGCTTGCGGCCGACGCTCGGAATCGCCGGGCCGATCGACACATCGACGATGCCGGGCCGCTTGATGAAGGCCTTGCGCGGCCATACCCTGGCCGAGGTGACGGCCACCGGAATGACTGGAACGCCAGTCTCGCAAGCGAGTCGCGTACCGCCGTTTTTGTAGGTACCCTTCTGGCCTCGCGGAATGCGCGTGCCTTCCGGGAACATGATGATCCAGATGCCTTGTGCCAACAGCACACGCCCTTGGCTCACGACCTTGTTGAAGGCCTGCGTCTTCTGGCTCCGATCGATGTGGATCATGTCGAGCCGCGCCATCGCCCAGCCGAAAAATGGCACGTAGATCAGTTCCTTCTTGAACACGAAGGCGAGCGGATGCGGCATCAGCGTCGGCATCAAAAACGTCTCGAGCGTCGACTGGTGCTTGACCAGCAGCACGGCGCCGGCAAGCTGATCGGTCGGCAGGTTTTCCATGCCGGTGACGCGGGTGCGAATGCCGAGCAAAACCCGCGCTCCGCCGATCGCCCAACGCAGCCAGCGCTCGGCCATCCAGTACAGTGGAATGCCGCGTTTCCAAAGCGAGCTGACGCACATGATGATGCCCCAGGGGACCACGGTGACCAGCATCCAGAGGGCATGAAGCAGGGAGCGAACGAAAGCCATCAGATCGCCACCTGCAGTTCAGCCTGCTTCTTCGCTTCGCGCACCAGCAGGAAGTCTACGAAGGCGGCGAGATCGTCGTGCACCATCGTTTTGGCCGGGTACTCCGGCGGCAGTTCGACGCCGCGGCACGCAGCGCCCATGCCGGTCAACACCAGGTGTGGTTCGCAGCCGACCGACGCGCCGGCTTGCAGATCGCGCAGGCTGTCGCCGCAAGTCGGCACGTTGGCCAGGTCGACGCCGTAGCGGTCGCCGATTTGCCGGAACAGACCCGCCTTGGGCTTGCGGCAATTGCAGTTCTCGTCCGGGCTGTGCGGGCAATAGAAAACCGCATCGACACGACCGCCGACACTGGCCAGCATCTTGTGCATCTTGGCGTGCATCAGGTTGAGCGACGCCACGTCGAACAGACCGCGCCCCAGGCCCGACTGGTTCGATGCGATCACCACATGCCACCCAGCGTGGTTGAGTCGCGCCACCGCTTCGAGCGCGCCGGGCAGCGGCGTCCATTCGACGTCGCTCTTGACGAAGTCGTCGCGGTTCACGTTGATGGTGCCGTTGCGGTCGAGGATGACGAGTTTCATGGATTGGCTTTCGCCTCGCTGTGGCGTCGGTTGATCCAGACGCCGATGTGTTCAAGAGGATATTTGGCGCTGTCGAGCAGTGAGAGACGCTCTTTAAGGATCACGGCCGAAAGCAAATCGCTTCTCGGAAGTTCGCGAACGAAGTCAGCGTCCTTCTCGCGACCGGCGACGCATTTGGATAGCGCCAGATCGTGAAGGTCCGGGCAAGTCGCGGTGACCTCGCCGATGTAATGAAGGCTTGCCCTTTTCATCCAGTCCGCAGGCATCACAGCAGTCTCTGGCCCGACACCGTCGGCGAAATAGCCGAAGGTTTCATGAAAGCTCGAATGCATGCCGATCGCGCCGTCGATCAGGTCGGCACGCTCCGGATGCATGGCAGGGTAAAGGTCTACCTCGCGTGAAATCAGCAAGGCCGCCGGCGGCTCGTCCAGCAGCAGCAAGATCGCCTGGCTCCCGACCACCACCAGTGAGTTCTCTTGCGTGATAGCGGCCGCAGCCCGGAGGACATGTTGGAGTTCTTCCAGCTTCATTGCGACAGCGCTACATATCCGCGCGACTGCGAAAGCAACGCGGTGCGCTCGCGCTGCGTTACAAGCACGCCCAGCGGAGAAACACTTCGCATGAGCTGCCCGTGATCGGTTTCCGACAAAGCGGCCCGCGCCAATGCATCCGGCTCGTCAGACAGCAGTTGTTCCCATTCGGACCACAGAGCATCCGAGCGTGTTTCGCCGGCCTGTGAGCGCCAGCGCGTCAAAGTTTGCCGGACACGGGCGTTCAACGTCGGATCGGCGCGCAACGCATCGATGGCCCGCCTGTGCAAAGCGAGCGAAAAGTGGTCGAGTTGCAGTTGGCGGTTCATCGAGACGATTATCGAGCGCTCGGCCTTACGCCGCCAGCCGTTCCAGTTGCGCCACCCGGTTCATTGCCTCGTGCAACGACTTCAACAGGCCGAGCCGGTTGAGGCGCAGGTCGGCTTGCTCGGCGTTGACCATCACGCCGTCGAAGAAGGCATCGACCGGCGCGCGCAGCGCGGCCAGCGTCTGCAATGACGCGGTGTAGTCGCCTGCATCGAACTGGGCGTTGGCTGCCGGGACAACGTTTGCCATGGCGGCGTAGAGCGCCTTTTCTGCGGGCTCCTGCAGCAACAACTCGCTGACGTGCGCGTCTGCGTCGGGCGCCTTCTTCAGGATGTTGCCGATGCGCTTGTTGGCGGCGGCAAGTGCGGGGGCCTCAGGCAGCGCGGCGAAGGAGCGGACGGCGGCGAGTCGAGCGGGAATGGTCGACCACTCGCCGAGCTTGTGCGCGTGCAGCGCGGCGTCGACTTCGACCGCCGTATAGCCTTCATCCCTGAAGTAGCCCTTGAGCCGTTCGATGATGAATTGGTCCAACTCGACCGATCGGTCCTCGAGCAAGCCGGGCTTGAATGCAGCGAATGCGAGCCGCGTCAATTCGTAGAAGTGCAACGGCAATGCGCGCTCGACCAACATGCGTCCGACACCCAACGCATGCCGCCGCAGCGCGAACGGATCGCGATCACCCGTTGGCAAATTACCGATCCCGAACATGCCGACCAACGTCTCCAGCTTGTCCGCCAACGCGACCACCACGCCCACATCGCCACGCGGCAAAGTGTCGCCGGCGAAGCGCGGCTTGTAGTGGTCTTCGATGGCGTCTGCCACCGATGCGTCGAGTCCGTCGTGCAGCGCGTAATAGCGCCCCATCGTGCCTTGCAACTCGGGGAACTCGCCGACCATGTCGGTGACCAGATCGGCCTTGGCCAATTGGGCGGCCTGCACCGCGCGCGCCGGCAGCGTGGCGTCGCCGGTCGATGCAGCGAGCAGCTGGGCGATGCCCTCCGCGATCTGCATTACGCGCACGACTCGCTCGCCCTGCGTCCCGAGCTTGTTGTGATAGATCACCTTGCCCAGCGACTCGACGCGCGACGCCAGTGATTTCTTGCGATCCTGGTCGAAGAAGAACTTGGCGTCGGCCAGGCGCGGGCGAATCACGCGCTCGTTGCCTTGCACCACCGCGCTCGTGTCGTCCGGGCTGATGTTGCTGACGACGAGAAACTTGTTCGTCAACTTGCCGGCGCCATCGAGCAGCGGAAAGTACTTCTGGTTGGCCTTCATCGTGAGGATGAGGCACTCTTGCGGTACGTCGAGAAACTCCGGCTCGAAGCTGCAGACCAGCACGTTCGGCCGCTCGACCAGGGCCGTCACTTCATCGAGCAGCGCATCGTCGTCGATCGGCACCGAGTCGCTGCCGACCTTGACGGCCGCTGCGGCGAGTTGTCGCTCGATCTCGGCGCGGCGCTGGTCGAAGCCGGCGATGACCGCGCCTTCTTCGGCCAACTGTTGCGCATAGCTGTCGGCATCACGCAAGACAACCGGATCGGCCGAGGCTTCGAAGCGATGGCCATGCGTGTCGCGACCGGACTTGAGGCCGAGCGCTTCTATGGCGACCACATCCGCGCCGTGCAACGCCACCAGTCCATGCGCGGGGCGCACGAAGCTGACGCTGGTCCAGCCGGGCATCGCGCTGCCTTCTTTTAGCTGGTAGCTCATGACCTTGGGGATCGGCAGCTTGGCGATCGCTTCGGCCAGTGCCTTTTGCAGACCTTCGGCCAGGCTCGCACCTTTGGCGGTGCTTTCGTAGAACAGCGCTTCGGCCTTGCCGTCGACCGCGCGCTTCAATCCCGCCACGGCAGACGCGTCGGCGCCCAACGCGGCGAGGCGCTTCAGCAGGGCCGGTGTGGCATTGCCCGCGGCATCGATGCCGACCGCGACCGGCATCAGCTTCTGCGAGACAGCCTTGTCGGCGGCCACCGCGGCCACCTGCGTCAAATGCGCAGCAAGGCGGCGCGGCGAGGCGTAAGCCGTCAGGGTCGAAGCTGCCTCCGCCAAGCCCTGCAAGACCAGTTGATCGCGCAGCACGCCTGCGAACGCATCGCCAAGCTTCTTCAATACTTTCGGCGGCAGCTCCTCGACGAACAGTTCGACGAGCAGATTGCGTTTGTTGTCAGCACTCATTGCTCAGGCCGCCTTCTTCAGGACGGGCATCTGCGCGACCCATTCGCGCGGCGCCATCGGAAAACCGAGACGCTCGCGACTCTCGTAATAACTCTGCGCCACGCTGCGCGCGAGGTTGCGAATGCGGCCGATGTAGGCCGCGCGTTCGGTCACGCTGATGGCGCCGCGCGCGTCGAGCAAATTAAAGCTGTGTGCGGCTTTGAGTACTTGCTCGTAAGCCGGCAGCGCGAGCTGTTCGGTCATCAGATGTTTCGCCTGCTTTTCGTGCGCGTCGAATGCGGTGAACAAAAAGTCCGCGTCGCTGTGCTCGAAGTTATAGGTCGACTGTTCGACCTCGTTCTGCTTGTAAACATCGCCGTAGGTCAAGCCATCGGTCCATGTCAGGTTGTAGACGTTGTCGACGCCTTGCAGGTACATCGCAAGCCGCTCCAGCCCATAGGTGATCTCGCCGGTGATCGGCTTGCAGTCGATGCCGCCGACCTGCTGGAAGTAGGTGAACTGCGTCACCTCCATGCCGTTGAGCCAGACCTCCCAGCCCAGGCCCCAGGCACCGAGCGTCGGGTTTTCCCAATCGTCCTCGACGAAGCGAATGTCGTTTTTTTTCAGGTCGAAGCCGAGAGCGGTCAGCGAGCCCAAGTACAGCTCGAGGATGTTCGACGGGGCCGGCTTCAGCACGACCTGGTACTGGTAATAGTGCTGCAGCCGATTCGGGTTTTCGCCGTATCGACCGTCCTTCGGCCGCCGGCTCGGCTGCACGTACGCGGCCTTCCATGGCTCCGGCCCGAGCGCCCGCAAAAACGTGGCGGTGTGCGAGGTACCGGCACCGACTTCCATGTCGAGCGGCTGAAGCAACGCACAGCCCTGGTCGGCCCAGTACGACTGCAGTTTGAGAATGATTTGTTGGAAGGTCAGCATGTAGAACCGAGGCGCCCCGCGCGGTTGCGCAAGCAGCCACAGATTTTACGGGCCGGGCCAAACCGCGCCCGCCAAGCAAAAAGCCGCAGCGCAGTTGCGCTACGGCTTCGTCCATCCCGCATTTGTCAAAGACACCGCAGGACCGGCTTCGCCGGACTGCTGGTGTCGCCCCCGGTCAGGGGAGTGGGCGCTGTGACACGAAGTGCACAGCAACCTGGGGGGCGAGCTAATACTCCCAGAAGATGCGCTGCAATTCCTTGGTGTCCGTGGTCTTGGTCATTGCCACCATCGCCAGGATGCGCGCCTTCTGCGGGCGCAGGTCGTGCGCGACGACCCAGTCGTACTTGTCGTCCGGCTGCTCGGCATTGCGGATCACGAAGCCATCGGGCACGCGCGAAGAGCGGATCACGACGATGCCGTCGGAGCGCACCTTCTGCAGGTACGGCACGATGCGATCGGCCACCGAGCCGTTGCCCGGACCGCCGTGGATCAGCGCCTTGATTCCGCTCTTCCCGAGCGCCTCGATGGCGGTCGGCGACACGCCTTCGTAACCCATGGCGATCTCGACATTGGGGATCGTCGTGATGGCGTCGATGTCGAACTCGGAGTTCATCGTGTGGCGCTTGACCGGCGCGCGGAACCAGTAGTTCTTGCCTTCGACCACCATGCCGAGCGAGCCCCATTGGCTGACGAAAGCGCTCGGCTTGATGTTGAAGTTCTTGCTGACGTCACGACCGCTTTCGATGCTGTCGTTCATGGTCAGCAACACGCCCTTGCCCATCGCGTCCTTGCTGCCCGCCACGCTGACTGCGTCGTACAGGTTGAGCGCGCCATCGGCCGACAGCGCGGTGCACGGACGCATCGAGGCGACCATCACGATCGGCTTGTTGGTGTGGACGGTCAGCGTCAGGAAGTACGCCGTTTCTTCCACCGTGTCGGTGCCGTGCGTGATGACGATGCCATCGACATCGGCTTGCTTGGACAGCGCCGACACGCGCTTGGCGAGCGTGACCAGGTTCTCGTTGGTGAGGCTTTCGGAAGCCACCTGGAAGACCTGTTCGCCACGAACATTGGCGATCTTCGACAGTTCCGGCAAACCGGCGATGAGCTTGTCGACGCCGACCTTGGCCGCCGCGTAGGTCGCGCTGTTGACGGCCGATGCACCCGCCCCGGCGATGGTGCCGCCGGTGGCGAGTATCACGACGTTGGGGAGTGCCTGGGCCTGGACAAGCGCGCTGGCGGCGAGCAGCGCAGTGCCGGCCGCGAAGGCACGAATTCGGGAAGACAGGTACATGAGTTGGCTCCTTGGACGTTGCAGGGTTGCGAAGCAGATTTGACGGCCAAAGCGATAGGGAAAGCGTGCCGATGGCGCGCGCGGCCCATGCCGGCGTCGCATGCCGTCATGCGTGGCACCGACCGATCGATCGAGGGTTTACCATCGCCGAGGTCAGGCCGCAGCCACCATCCCCATGAACCCGGAAATTGCCAATTCAACCGCCGTCGGCACGCAGCAGATGCCTGCGCCCGAAGGCCCGCTGTCGCGTGCGCGGCCGGGACGCGAGCGGATCATGTCGGCGATTCGCGGAGCGGCGGTGGCCGAGTTCAGCCTGCACGGACTCAAGGGCACGTCGACGCAAGCCATCGCGGCGCGCGCCGGGCTGACCAAGCCCCAGTTGCATTACTACATCGCCGGCAAGGAAGAGTTGTACGAAGAGCTGTTGATGCAGGTGCTGCACGACTGGAAGGTGGTGTTCGCTTTCGAGGACCATGCCAAGGACCCGGGGCCGGTGCTCGGCGACTACATCCGCAAGAAGCTCGACCACGCCTTCGACAATCCGGAAATCTCGCGCATCTTCACGCGCGAGGTGCTCGATGGCGGGCGCAATCTCGATCGCTACTGGCCCAACGCCCGGGCCTGGACGCAAAAAAAGGTCGACATCATCAACGGCTGGATCGCACGCGGCCAGATGCGCCCACTCGATGCACGGCTGCTGCTGATGCACATCTGGGCGATGACTCAAAGCTATGCCGACTACGCACTGCAAACGCGCGTGATGCTGGGCCTGCCGCCAGATGCGCCGATCGATCGGGAGCCGATCGCGCGCGAGCTGGTGGCGTTCGTCTTGCACGGTTGCGGCCTGAACGAGACTTAAAGCCCCGGGACTTGGGGGCTCGTCAGCCCGGCGCTTGCCCCGCTTCGGTGCGCCCATCCTGGCACGGTGTTTGCGTAAACCTGACCGATTGCTCTGATTAATCGGTCAAATTCACCATGCGCGTGCTTGTCGTCTATTGCCACCCAGTCGAAACCAGCTTTCATGCGGCCCTGCACCAGGAGGTTCTGAAGAATCTGCGCGCAGGCGGGCACGAAGTCGATGACTGCGATCTGTATGCCGAGCGGTTCGATCCGGTGTTGTCGCGCGAAGAGCGACTCGGCTATCACGAGGTGCCGAGCAACCAATTGCCGCTCAAGCGCTACGTCGAGCGACTGCAGTGGGCCGAGGCCATCGTTTTCTGTTTCCCGACCTGGTGCTTTGGTCTGCCGGCCATGCTGAAGGGTTACTTCGACCGGCTCTTCATGCCGGGAGTGGCCTTCGACATCAGCGATCCGGCCAACGTGAAGCCGATGCTGACCCACATCAAGCGGATTTCGGCCGTCGTGACTTACGGACGGCCTCGCTGGGTCGCATGGTACATGGGCGATCCGCCACGCAGGATCGTCACGCGCTACATGAAGCGGCTGACCGGCCAGCAGGCACGCATCGACTACCACGCCCACTACCACATGAACGTGGCGACCGAGCCTCAACTCAAGCGCTTCATGGCGCGGGTCGGCAGCGCTATGGCTCGCTTCGCCTGAGGCTTGCAACGTTCCGAGATCGCACGCCCTTCTTCAAATTTTCGACACCAGGACAGTCACCATGCTGCACGGCTACATCCCTCCCCATCGCTTCCTGCCCTACCTGAGCTGGACCCAGATCAATGCGCTGCCGGACCGCGAGAACACGGTCATCGTGCTGCCTTGCGGCGCCATCGAGCAGCACGGGCCGCACCTGCCCTGCTCGGTCGACAGCGTGATCTCGTCGGGCGTGATGGGCAAGGCGCTGGAGCGCCTGCCCGCCGAGGTGCGCGCCTTCGCGCTGCCCACCATCACCTATGGCAAGTCGGAAGAGCACCTTCACTTTCCCGGCACCATGACGCTGACGGGCCCGACGCTGCTCGCCACGGTGACCGAGATCGGCGAGTCGGTGTACCGCTCCGGTTTTCGCAAGCTGCTGTTCGCCAACGGCCACGGCGGCCAGCCGCAAGTGCTGGAAATGGCAGCGCGCGAACTGCGCTTGCGCCATGGCGACTTCGTGGTGGTTCCGCACGGCGTGTCACGCCTGCCCAATGCGTCGAGCAAGCAGATCAGCGACCAGGAAAAGCGGCTGTCGATGCACGCCGGTCATTCCGAAACAGCGTTGATGCTGGCGTTGGCGCCCGACACCGTGCACATGGAACATGCGGCGGCCAATTACCCGCCGCCCTTCCCCATCAAGCTCCTGTCGCCCGATGGCCGTCCGGCCTGCGCCTGGACCGCGCGCGACTTCGGCCCGAGCGGCGTGATCGGCGACCCGACCAGCGCCACCCGGGAGCAAGGTGAAGAGATTCTCGACACGCTGGCGGCAAGTTGGGTGCAGGCGCTCACCGAGCTGTACGCATTGCGCTGGGTGGTGCGCGAAGAGGCGACCTGGGGCCGCGGCCACGAGCAGGGCTTCATTCAGTCGACGCCTCCGTCGATGGCACCTTCCGCTGCGCCGCTCGCTCACGCGCTCTGAGGCGCATTCCTTGCATTGCAGATTCGCTTCAAGTCCGCTTTTTTTCCACGCTCGAGAGGTTCACACCATGCGTAAGCAAATTGTTTTCCGTTCCGCATCGCTCGCCGGCGCCATCGCGCTGGCTGTCTGCGGCTTTGCCAATCCCGCGCAGGCGCAGGCCACCGAACCGTTCACCTATATGACCAACTGGTTCGCACAGGCCGAGCATGGCGGCTTCTACCAGGCGGTGGCGGAAGGCACCTACAAGAAGTACGGGCTGGACGTGACCATCAAGATGGGCGGCCCGCAGGTCAACATCACGCAGATGATGGCGGCCGGCCAGGCCGACTGCATCATGGGTTCCAGCGACATCCAGATGATGCAGACGCGCGAAGGCGGCGTGCCGGTGGTCAATGTCGCAGCCTTCTTTCAGAAGGACCCGCAGGTGCTGATCGCGCACGAGGACGTCAAGAAGTTCGAAGACCTGAAGGGCAAGACCCTCCTGATCGGCGCGCAGGCCAACCGCGGCTACTGGCCGTGGCTCAAGACCAAGTTCGGCCTCACCGACGAGCAGACCCGACCTTACACATTCAACATTCAGCCCTTCGTGGCCGACAAGAACACGGCCCAGCAGGGTTACCTGACCTCCGAGCCGTACGCCATTCAGAAGGCAGGCGTGAAGAGCACCGTTCTGATGTTCAGCGACTTCGGATTTCCCGCCTATGCGACCACCGTGTCGTGCATGGAAAAGACGGTGAAGGACCGCAGCAAGCAGGTCGCCGCCTTCGTCAAGGCCTCCGCCGAAGGGTGGAAAAGCTACCTCGCCGATCCGGCACCTGCCAATGCGCTCATCAAGAAAGACAACCCCAACATGACCGACGACCAGCTCGCCTACAGCGTGGCCAAGCTCAAGGAAATGGGGATGGTCACCGGTGGTGATGCAGCCACGATGGGCATCGGCGTGATAACCGACGTGCGCGCCAAGGCGAGCTACGACTTCCTGGTCAGCACCAAGTTGCTCGACCCGACCAAGGTCGAACTGTCGAAGACGTACACCACCAGTTTCGTCAAGGATGCCAAGGTGCTTCCCTGAACGGGACGCGTGCGGCAATGAAAGACATGTCCTCTACAGCTGAAGCGGCAGCGGTAACGACTGCAGTACCGACTGAGGTACCGGCGGTGGAAATCCTGTCCGCCGAAAAGACGTATCCGAACGGCACGCAAGCGTTGTTGCCGGTCGACCTGACGATCGCCGAGGGCGAGTTCGTGACCCTGCTCGGACCGTCGGGTTGCGGCAAGAGCACGCTGCTGAAGATGGTGGCGGGCATGCTCGAGCCCAGTGACGGTCGCTTGCTGGTCTGGCGTAAGCCGGTGGCGCAAATCGATGCGAGCGGCCGCAAGATGGCTTTCGTGTTTCAGGCGCCGACGCTCATGCCCTGGGCCAGCGTGCAGACCAATGTGCGGCTGCCGCTCGACCTGGCGGGCGTGTCGCGCAAGGAAGCAGACGGCCGGGTGACCGAGGCGCTCGCGCTGGTCGGCCTCGACAAGTTTGCCGGCGCGTTGCCGAGGGCACTTTCGGGCGGCATGCAGATGCGCGTGTCGATCGCGCGCGGCCTGGTCACGCAGCCCGACCTCCTGCTGATGGACGAGCCCTTCGGCGCGCTGGACGAGATCACGCGGCACCGCCTCGATGCCGATCTGCTCGAGCTGTGGCGCAAGAAAAAGCTCACGGTGATCTTCGTCACGCACTCGATCCACGAGGCGGTGTTTCTGTCGAGCCGCGTGATCATGATGGCGGCACGGCCAGGACGGGTAGTGGAACAGTTCGAGATCGACGAGCCCTATCCGCGCAATGCCGACTTCATGGTGTCGCCACAGTTCAGCCGTCACGCCAAGCGACTGCAAGACAGCTTGCTGCGTGCCAGCCAGGCGCACGAGGAGCTGGCGCCATGAGCGCGGTCATCAGCGAGTCTTCGACTGCGGGCAAGACCACGCTGGCTCCGGCTGCCGCCGCGTCGCCGACCTTGCGGGCGGGCCCCGCAGCACCCGCTCGCAAGGCGGTGCCGCTGCGGCACGTGCCCCTGCTCCGGCAACCGCGGGTGCAGCGGGTGTTCTATCCGTTGCTGGTGGGCGTGGTGCTGGTCGCGCTCTGGCAATGGCTCGTGACGGCGATGGAGCTGCCGGCCTATCTGGTGCCCTCGCCGTTCCTCATGATGCAGACGCTGGTGCACGACTGGGTGCCGCTCGGCATGGCGCTGCTGGTCACGTTGAAGATCACGGTGCTATCTTTTATCGTGGCGACCATTGCGGGCGTTCTGATCTCGTTTCTGTTTGTGCAGAGCAAGCGAATCGAGACCGCGCTGTTCCCGTATGCGGTGTTGCTGCAGGTGACGCCGATCGTGGCGGTAGCGCCCCTCATCATCATCTGGGTCAAGAACCCGACCGCGGCGATGACGGTATGCGCGGCCCTCGTGGCGCTGTTTCCCATCATCGCCAACACGACGCTCGGCTTGCGCAGCATCGACCCCGATCTGCAGAGCTACTTCAAGCTGAATCGGGCGACGCGCTGGCAGCAACTGGTGCGGTTACGCATTCCGAGCGCACTGCCGTACTTTTTTGGCGGCTTGCGCATCTCCAGCGGTCTCGCGCTCATCGGCGCCGTGGTGGCGGAGTTCGTCGCAGGCACCGGCGGCTCGGGTGCAGGGCTGGCTTACCAAATTCTTCAGGCTGGCTTTCAGCTCAACATTCCGCGCATGTTCGCCGCGCTGCTGCTGATCTCGCTGACTGGCGTGGCGCTGTTCGCCCTGATGGCCTGGCTCAGCAAGCTGGCGCTGGGCTCATGGCACGCCAGCGAACTTTCTCAAGATTGAAATGACGACCATGAACGCTCCTGTTTCCGCTGTCGAACAACTGCTGCTCGCACTGCCCGAACTCGACTGGATCACCGACGAGAGCCGCGTCGCGCGCCTGTCGCAAGACTTCGCCTGGTTCAGCCCGGTGCTGAACCGCCAGCTGAAGGACAAGCGCGCCGATGCCGTGGTGCGGCCGCGTACCGAAGACGAATTGCGCGCCGTGGTGAGCGCCTGCGTGCAACGCAACGTGCCGATCACGATTCGCGGGAGCGGTACCGGCAACTACGGCCAGACCACGCCACTGGCCGGCGGCGTCGTGCTCGACATGACGAGCTACAACGCGCTGCAGTGGGTGCGGCCGGGCGTCGCTCGGGCGCAGGCCGGGATGCGGCTCGGCGAGCTCGAAAAACACACTCGCCCGACCGGACAGGAACTGCGCTGCATCCCGTCGACCTATCGCAGCGCCACGCTCGGAGGTCTCTTCGGCGGTGGCTTCGGCGGCATCGGCTCGATCAATTACGGCCCTTTCGGGGCGCCGGGCAACGTTCTCGGCGTGCGGGCGATGACGATCGAGGCCGAACCGCAAATCATCGAGCTGCGTGGCGCCGAGGCGATGCGAATGCACCATCTGTGGGGCACCAACGGCCTGGTGCTCGAGCTCGAAGTCGGCTTGGCGCCAGTACACGCCTGGCTCGAAACGCTGGTCACTTTTTCAGACTTCGACAAGGCGTTGGCGTTTGGCAATGCACTGGCGCATGCGCCCGGCATCGTCAAGCGCGAAGTGGCCTTCTTTGCCAGCCCCATACCCGACTATCTGACGCAGTTGGCCGAGTATTTGCCGAAGGGCTGCCACGCGGTGCTGTCGCTCGTCGCCGAATCAAGCGAAGAAGCGATGCACGAACTTGCCGCCCTGCACGCCGGCTCGATCACGTATCGCAAGAGCGCGGCCGAAGTGCAAAAAAGCAATCGCACCCTGATGGAGTTCACCTGGAACCACACCACGCTGCATGCGCTCAAGGTCGACAAGACGCTGACCTATATTCAAAGCAGTTTCGTGCCCGGCAAGCAGGTCGAGCAGATCACAGAGATGGAGCACCTGCTCGGCGGCGAGGTACTGATGCATGTCGAATTTCTGCGCAACCTGGACGGGCTGATCGCCTGCAGCGCGCTGCAACTGGTTCGGTTCACCAACGAAGAGCGGCTGGACGAAATCATCCGCATACATCGGGAACGCGGTGTACGCATCAACAACCCTCACACCTTCATCGTCGAAGACGGCAAGGCAGGGGGCGCTTTGCCGCCTGAGATCATCGCCATGAAAAACCGCTTCGACCCGCATGGTCTGCTCAATCCGGGCAAACTGCGCGACTGGCCAGTGGTGCCCCGGTGAGCGTCATGATCGATACGACAGCGAGCGCGACGATGGGTGCGCCGATGGCCAATTACGCCGCGGCCAGGCGCGTGGGCGATTTCGTCTTTATGAGCGGCGTGGTTGCGGTCGACCCTGCGCGGCGTCAGGCCGTCACCTCTTACGACGACATTCCCGAAGCCGCGCGTGACGCCCTGCGGCCGCTCGGCTATGTGACCGGCCAGATGTCGGTCGACGTCTACGAAGCGCCTATCGTCGCGCAGAGCTGGTTCGTGCTCGAGCGCATCCGCCAGCTGGCCATCGAACATGGCGGCACGATGGCCGACGTGGTGAAGCTGGTGCAGTACTTTCGCGACATTCGCCACTACCCCGCCTACAACCGCGTGCGCGGACTGTTCTATCCGGGTGCGCCGCCGGTGAGCACCGTTGTGGAGGTATCGCGCTTCTTGCCGGGAGACGCGCTGGTGATCGAGGTCGAGGCGACCGCCTATTTGCCGTTGCCGCGCTGACTGCCGCGACGGCGGTGCAGCACGATCGTGCAGGCGACCATCAGCAGCGACAGTCCCCAGAGCGGCCAGAGTCCGAAGCGGGACACCCACCACGCATAGGGTGTAATGCCGCCACGTCCTTCGACCTCGGCGAGCAGCACGCCGCGCGTGAGGCGCGGCAGCGATTGCGCAACGCGGCCACGGTGGTCGATGACCACCGTGGCGCCGGTGTTGGTCGCACGCACCATCGGCCGCTGGAACTCGAGCGCGCGCATCCGCGAAATCGACAGGTGTTCGTCGATAGCAACCGAATCGCCGAACCACGCGATGTTGCTGACGTTGAGCAGGATGGTCGGCGCATTGCCGGCGTCACGAAAGTTCGCGCCGATCTCGTCGCCGAACAAGTCTTCGTAGCAAATGTTGGGCGCGATGCGCTGGCCTTGCCAGACGAACGGCGGCTGCGCGAGCCCGCCACTCCTGAAATCGCCCAGTGGGATGTTCATCAGGTCGGTGAACCAGCGGAATATCGATGGCACGAATTCGCCGAACGGCACGAGGTGATGCTTGTCGTAGCGATACGTGGCGGACGCACCCGGCTGAAACCCGAGCACTGCATTGCTGTAGGTGGTGCCGTTGCCGATCGGCAGGCCCACGATGGCTGCCCGTGTGCCGGTGGCGTACCGCGCGGCGATCGATTCGAGGTAGCCCGGTGGCAACTGCGAGGGCAACAACGGGATTGCCGTTTCGGGCGTGATGGTGAGCGAGGCTTTCGGGTCATTGAGCTGTTCGCCGTACCAGCGCAGCGCTGTCGCGACGCCACCGCCCGGGACGAACTTCTCGTCTTGCGGGATGTTCCCCTGGAGCAGCGCGACATCGAGCTTGCCGCGAGCCAGTTCCGGCGTGTCGACGGCGTCTCGTGAGGCGCCCAGCGCCCAGGCGGCGATCAGAACAGCAACGGCGGACACGAGCGGCGCAAATCGTCGAAAGGTCAAGCGACCCAGCGGCTTCGTGCCGACGGTAGCGGTTGTGATGACGGTCATGGCGGAGGCGACCGCTGCTGCGAGCGCAGCGGCAATCGCCCCGACGCCATAGACGCCGACCCACGGAGCGGCCACGGCCAACGGTCCGTCGACATGCGCATAGCCAATGGCTCCCCACGGGAACCCGGTGAACCAGCTGCCGCGAAGCAATTCGGCCGCGGTCCAGAGCGAGGCGAAAAGCACAGCCGCTGCGAACCGATTGACCGGCGCAAATCGGACGAACAGGCCGCATGCCAGCGCGTAGTAAAGCGCGAGCGCCGCTGCCAGCGCCAACACGGCGCTCACGGCCAGCGGCGCAGCCAGACCGCCGTAGGTGTGCAGCGAAATGAAAAGCCACCAGAACGTGCCGCAAAGCCAGGCCGTGGCAAAGAGCCAGCCGAACCCGAAAGCGTGATGTGCGGACTTCGATGCGCTGCCGGTGCGGATCGCATCGAGCTGCCACACCAGAAAAACCATTGGAACAAGCTGCAGAGACCACAGCGGTTGACCGCTCCACGGCGCGGCAATCGACAGCGACTGAGCGAGCCCGGCGGCGGCGAAGCCCAGCCCTCGCAAGAGCGTCTTCAAGGCAGGTTCAATCCGACGCGCCGTTGCCACGCGCCGGTGAGACCTTGAACCAGCGCACGGCGCCGCCCTTGGTGTGCAGCACCACGAAGTCGAACCCGCCGAGTGCGTGATGCTCGCCGCGCTTCGGCACGTGGCCCATCTCGTGCGCGACCAGGCCGCCGATGGTGTCGAAGTCTTCGCTGAGCTGCTCTTCGTCGAAGGTGATGCCAAAGGCTTCGGCAACGCGCTCGATGGGCGTGTCGCCGCTCACACGGTAGGTGTGGTCTGCCAGACCGAAGATGTCGCCTTCGTCTTCGGCGATATCGAATTCGTCTTCGATCTCGCCGACGATTTGCTCCAACACGTCTTCAATCGTGATGAGTCCGGCCACACGGCCGAACTCGTCGATGGTGATCGCCAGATGATTGCGGTTACCGCGAAATTCGCGCAGCAAATCGTTCAAGCCCTTGCTCTCGGGCACGAAGGTGGCGGGCCGCAGCAAGGCGCGAATGTTGAGACCCGGCGCACGCTGCAGCTTGAGCAGATCTTTCGCGAGCAGGATGCCGATGATGTTTTCTTTTTCGCCCTCGTACACCGGAAAACGCGAGTGCGCTGTGTCGATGACGACGTGCAACAGCGTGTCGTAGGGCGCGTCGATGTTGACGAGGTCCATGCGAGGTGCGGCCACCATCACGTCACCAGCGGTCATGTCGGCCATGCGCAGGACACCTTCGAGCATCACGCGCGACTCTGCGCCTATGACGTCGTTGTCTTCGGCATCTGCGAGCGTTTCGATCAGCTCGTCGCGGGAGTCCGGTCCGGGATGGATGAACTCGGCGAGCTTTTGCAGAAAACTGCGTTTGTCTTCCCGTTCGACGGGGACGCGTTCAGAGTGAGGGTCGGCCACTGCGGCGGGGCGGAGTTAGGGAAGGACAAGGATAACCGGATGTAGCGCGCGCCCGGTATCGCCGTGACAGCGCGATCACCAGAGATTCACTGCGCCGTGCGGTCACGCGCGTCGCGAACGCCACGCCGGATTTCCTGCACGCCTGCAAGAAATCCCCAAAACTGCTTGGCGCGCGTCTTGAGTTGGAAGTCGACTTCGGCAAAGTGGTCGAGCGCGATCTCGCTCATTCGGCTATCGAACGTAGCAGCCGGCAGCTGCAGGTGAGCCTCCGACTCGGAGCCGCTGCGAACCACCGTGGCGCCGGCATTGCGCGCGATCTTGAGCATGGCCGCGTTTTCGCTGAGCGCATGGATGAAAAGTGCGCCGACGCCTTCGTTGCGGGCCGTGACCATCGCGCGCTCGAACAATCGCGCGCCGTAGCCGCGGCTGCGTGCATGGCGCGAGACCGACACGCCGAATTCGGCGCAGTCGCTCAGTTGTCCGGCTGGCGCGAAGGCCACATGGGCCATGGCGATGAGTTCGAGTCGACGGTTGTAGATGCCGAACAATTCGTCGCGCTCGAAGTCCAATCCGTCGACGTAGCGCTGCACTTGCTCGTCGGAGGCCGAATAACCAAAGCGCAAGTAACGATCGTGCTGCTCGAGGGCAAGCAGATGCGTCGCGATGCGCACGCGCTCGCCGGGACCAATCGCACGAATCGGCACCAGTACAGGCTGGGGCGCCGTAACGGAGCGGGGCTGCGCTTCAACCATCGGCGCCTTCAAGAAAGAGCCGACGCCGAGCGAGGCTTTTAATAGGGCCTTGGCGTTCATCATTTCCCGAATTTAAGGGTTTTCCCTTAGCAGACAAGCCCACGGGTCTTTCGGCTTCGTTATTTAGTGGATAAGGACCAACGCCCGTGGCACGGACGCAACCAACCGTTGTCATAGCGAAGAGGGGAGGGAACAAGCCGACCAGATTCAGGCGTACCTGGACACGTACCGGGGTGAAAGCGTCCAGCACATCGCGATGGGTTTGGACGATCTTTACAAGATCGTCGATGCCTTGCGCGGCAAGGGCGTGACGCTGGTCGACAAGCGGATTCCTGAGCATGGCGAAAGCGTGGTGGAGCTGAAGTGTCGAAAAATCCTGATCGACGGCAAGAAAGACGCTTTGTTGCTGCGGATCTTCAGCGAGGACCAGCTGGGTCCGATCTTCTTCGAATTCATTCAGCGCAAGGGTGATGAAGGCTTTGGCAACGGCAACTTCAAAGCGTTTTTTGAGCGCATTGAGCTCGTCCAGATGCGCCGTGGCGTGTTGCGCGCAGCACAATAAACGCACTCTTCACTCTCTTGGGGTTCGGCATGCGTCCTGTGTTTTTGAATCGATTGGCATTGATCGTGGGATCGACTGCGGCGGCCGTATTGTTGGCCGGTTGTATGACAACGCCGGTGCCGGTCACAGCGGTGCAGTCCCCGTCTGCATTTTCTTTGCAGTCACATCTGGATGCCGTGCAAAAGGCTGCCACGCTGCGGATTTGCACGCCGGGAGACTACAAGCCTTTCAGCTTCCAGAAGGCAGATGCCAGTTACGAGGGCATCGATGTCGACCTGATGGCGAGCTTCAGTGCGAGCCTGGGCGCGAAGCCGGAATGGATCAAGACGACGTGGGCCAATCTGCTGCCCGACCTGTCGGCGGGCAAGTGCGACATTGCTGTCGGCGGTGTGTCTGTGACCACGGAGCGCCAAAAGCGCGCATTTTTTAGCGCGCCATACATGGTCAATGGCAAGGTGCCGATCGCGCGTTGCGTGGATGTCGCCAAGTACCAGACGGTTGCCGACATTGACAAAACCTCGGTGCGTGTGATCTTCAATCCGGGCGGCAGCAACGAGCGCTTTGCTCGCGCCAACTTCAAGCAGGCCAAGTTGATCTTGCATGGCGAGAACGTCACGATCTTTGACGAGCTCCTGTCGAATCGTGCTGACGTGTTCGTTACTGAATCAGCCGAAGCGCTGACGCAGCAAAAGCTCAAGCCGGGACTGTGTGCCGTCAATGCAGACAAGCCGTTGCAGTACGGCGAGATGGGCTGGATGCTGCCGCGCGATGATGTGGCGTTCAAGTCGTATGTCGATCAGTGGCTGCACTTGTCGCAAGCCGGCGGCGAGTTTCAGCGAGTGATGGACCGCTGGCTCAAATGAACGGGGATTTCGACCTTTGTTGCGACGCCCGCGGTGTACGGCGCGTCGGATCGGCCGCCCGGGGGGTGACTACGCGCGCGCCGGTGCTGTGTGCGCGGCTACACGTGTCCCCGGGCTAGTCTTGTGATGCCTTTTATCGCTGTACTGCTGTCACTTGTTCCCGGTGATCGACTGGATTCGAAAGCCAGAAGAGCTCGACTACATCGTCGAGCCCGATGTGTTCCACGATTGGTTCGGGCACGTGCCAATGCTGTCCGACCCGGCCTTTACCGACTACGTTCAGCGTTAGGGCGAAGACGGACTAAAGGCTCACTCGCTTGGTGCGTGCGAGATGTTGGCGCGGCTTTATTGGTACACGGTGGAGTGCGGGCTTATTGGGCAGCCGGAAGGATTGCGACCGTACAGCGCGGGCGTCCTGAGTTCGTTGGCGAACGCAAGCATGAAGTACGCAGTCAAGCGCCCTATCGGTTACCACTCGATCTGGTGCGCGCCCCGCGGACGCGCTGCAAGATCGATACCTACCAGGCCAACTACTTTGTCATCGACAGCTTTGCGCAACTGTTTGAACCTACCGCACCAGACTTCACGCCGCTGTGCGCCGCGCTGATGGCCCGGTCGGACATCGACGCGGGTGTGCTGCCTGCCAAGAGCAATATCGGCCCTGACTCCCGGACTTTCTAAGCGGCTTCCCAGAAGATCTGCGGGCGGTTACGACCATCGAGATGCCTTTACTTCCGAGTAAAAACCAACTCCGCTGAGTCTGTTTAAAAACTCGGTGAAAGACTGCGGTTTCCAAGGGCAAGCTCCCTGCTCAGCTTTCACATGGATACCTTTGGGCTACGCTTTGTCGCGCAAGACGGCCCGACTCACATGGCGCGTGGATGCTTGCAAAGTCCAACAAGCGAAAAGAAAGACCCATGGCTAAGACCAAACGGCGCCAGGCGTCCCTGACTGGCAGCATTCGCCATCTCGTCATTATGTTAGGTGACCAATTAGATCAAGAATCTTCTGCCTTGGAAGGCTTCGATCCATTGCAAGACCTTATCTGGATGGCCGAGGTAGCGGAGGAGTCGACCCATGTCTGGTCTGCCAAACAGCGTATTACGGTGTTTTTGAGCGCGATGCGCCACTTCGCCGATCACCTTCGCGGGCAAGGACTGCCCATGCACTACACCCGCCTCGACGACGCTGACAATTTGGGCACGCTGACACTCGAGATCGATCGAGCGATCAAACAAGTCAGGCCCGCTGGACTGGTCTTGACTGCCCCGGGGGACTGGCGGGTGCTGCAAAGCATTCGCGCCATTGCAGCCCAACACCAGTTGCCTCTGGAGTTGCGTGACGACACGCATTTTTTCAGCACTGTACGGGACTTTGCCGCTCACGCTAAAGATCGAAAGCAGCTGCGACTCGAGTACTGGTACCGCGAACTGCGACACAAGAACGGCATCTTGATGGAGGGCTCGAAACCCGTGGGTGGTCAGTGGAACTTCGATGCGGACAATCGTGAGTCTTTCGGAAAGGCGGGGCCGCAAAACGTACCACCGCCCACACGCTTCGAGCCGGACATCACCACGCAGGAAGTGATCGATTTGGTCAACACCCGGTTCGCAAGTCACCCGGGTACGCTCATAAGTTTTGGCTGGCCAGTCACGCGAATCCAAGCTCTGCAGGCACTGCAGACGTTTATTTCGAAGCGGCTTCCGCTGTTCGGCCAATACGAAGACGCCATCTGGGCCGGCGAGGCCTGGCTTTATCACTCCCACCTCAGCAGCGCACTCAACCTCAAGCTTTTAAACGCGCGCGAGGTGGTGCAAGCGGCCGAAGATGCCTGGCGTTCTGGTCACGCACCGTTGGCCGCGGTGGAGGGTTTCGTTCGGCAAATTCTGGGCTGGCGTGAGTTTGTGCGTGGTGTTTACTGGACGCAGATGCCCGACTACGTCGAGCGCAACGCATTGAATGCCCAAGGCGACTTGCCAGCCTGGTACTGGACCGGCGAAACAGAGATGGCGTGCCTGAAAGACGCCATAGGTCAGACGTTGGAACACGGTTACTCGCACCACATTCAGCGCCTAATGGTGACGGGCCTGTACGCGCTGCTTTTTGGAGTTAAGCCACAGGCGGTACATGCTTGGTACCTGAGCGTGTATGTCGATGCAGTGGAATGGGTCGAGTTACCGAACACGCTGGGTATGAGCCAGTTTGCTGATGGTGGGTTGATGGCCAGCAAGCCCTATGTGGCCACCGGCAAATACATTCAGCGAATGAGCAACCACTGCAAGGGGTGCAAGTACGACCCCGCGCAGTCGACTGGCGATAACGCTTGCCCGTACACCACGCTGTACTGGGATTTTCTAATCCGCCACGAGGTCTTACTGAAAAAGAATCCGCGTATGGCGATGCAGCTCAAGAATCTCGCACGGCTGGACCTACCTGCTCGAGTAGCCATAGAAAGCCAAGCTACAGCACATCGCAATGCCCAGCTTTGAACCGACGTTGGATGCGGCGCACACGCGGCTCGCGGGTGTGAGGCCTGACGACTACGCGCGCACACGCAACGCACTGGAGGGCGCGGTCACCCGACTCTCGCCTTACCTGACCCACGGCTTTCTGAACTTGGCCGATGTATTTGCGGCCGTGAATGCGCACCACCCCTTGAACAACAGGCACAAGTTTGTTTTCGAGCTCGGCTGGCGCGCCTATTACCGTCATGTGTGGGCTCACCTGGGCGATGGTATTCACCTGTCCCTGCACGGCGGGCTGCTGCCCAATGACGTCTACAGCCGCGACTTTCCAGCTGATGTGGCGCAGGCGCGTACCGGTATCCCCGCGATCGACCTAGCGGTACGCACCCTGTACGGGACGGGCTACTTGCACAATCACGCCCGCATGTGGCTGTCCAGCTACCTCGTGCACATCCGCAAAGTGCACTGGCACACTGGTGCGCAATGGATGTTGGGCCACTTGCTGGACGGTGACTTGGCCAGCAACCACCTCAGCTGGCAATGGGTGGCGGGAACCGGGAGCAGCAAACCCTATCTTTTCAATGCCGAGAATGTAGCGAAGTACGCTCCCGCGGACTGGCACAGCGCCGGCACAGTGCTGGACACCAGCTACGAGGCACTGAACGAAATTGCCCGCGACTCCCTCTCGATTTCCGCCGAGGATGTGCTGTCTAACCCAACGGTAGGAATGGCTGAGCCAATTCGACGGGTGGTACCACCACCTCACACCGGTTGGTCAGCGCCCGACAACGCCACAGTCTCTGGACGCGATGTCTGGCTCCAGCATCCCTGGTCGCTCGGTGTTAGCTCACACGCTCTGCCCGCGGGTGCGCTGCGAATCGGTGTGGGCTTCTATGTTTCTCATGCTGCGTCACCGTGGAGCGAGCGGCGTTGGGACTTCGTCACACGCGGACTAAAGAAGCAAACAGCGCATCTCTGGTGGGGCGATGTTGAACACTTGGCGCTCGCCCTGCAAAGTGCCAAATCCGTGCATTGGCAGTGCGACCCACACGCAGACTCGGCGCTCGAAAGTCTTCGTGAGCGACTTTGCGCATCAATGCCAAATCCACCTTCTTCATACCAGCCGCTGTGCCTATTCGACCCGGTTGATGTTTATTGCGGCAGCTTTTCTGAATGGTGGAAACGGACCAGTCTCAAGACTCTTCGATAGCCGACATTCTCAAATCGACTAAAGCGCGGAACAAAAAAAAGCCCAACCTTTCGGTTGG